>PSRM01000250.1 GCA_003176045.1 Verrucomicrobiota bacterium
TGTCCGCGCCTGAGTCTCTCCTCGCTGCACTGCCCGCCCGCCCACGTCCCGCCCCGTCAAAATGAGAATTGCTGAGGCGCACTGGCCAGGTATTGACACGCGCTTTTGAGCACTTCCTCAGCCCTCAGCGCAGTCCCTGACAGCGCCGATTGGCCCGCCCGGCCCGGACTCTCGCCTGTCCGGCTTGGTTTTTCATCGACGCGGCTGGGTTTTTCGCTTGCGTCTTTCTGCGCCTGCGCCGTGTAACACCACACGCTGGCCATTATTGCTTGGGCTACAACCAACCAGGTCCTCATGCTTTCTGCCTCCTCTTAAGGCGCGCGGGCTCGCCGCACATTCCTATTTTTAATCTTCACGGTCTCCCATAGCCAGAACATGGGGTGTTCACGGGAGGCGCAGACAAACGAGCCAACTCGCACGACAGAGTCGTGCGCTCCACTCGCCACGTTTGAGGCATTACCGCGGACGAGGCCGTCCGCGCTCCTCAGGGAGCAGCGTCCAGGGCGAGGCCGACGTTGGAGATGTCGGCCTGTTGCAGAACATCGAGCACGCCGACAACTGACTGGTACTCGACATCGGCAGAGCCGCGCACGACTACGTTGACTTTTGGATCACTGGCTTTGGAGGCCACCAGCTTTTGCTTGAGGGCGGGCAACTCGATCGCTTCGTTATCCAGCGTGATGTGCCCCTTGGCATCCACCTGGATGCGTTTGATGTTAGGCGGTGGCGAGGGTGTGGCGGGCTTTTTTGGAGATGGCAGGTTCATCTCCAGGTCATTGGACAATTGCGGCGTCGTGATAATAAAAATGACCAGCAGGACGAACGCCAGGTCGAGCAGCGGCGTGATGTTCAGCTCATTGAGCGAACTATGGGTGCCTTTGGAAAACTTCTTCACTGAACACTCAACTGAGGTGCTTCCTCGGACTGCAGGCGTTCGACGTCGAAGCGGACGAGAAATTTTGGCGGGAAATTCTTCGGAGGCGGCCGGCTGATCGCCTTCGTTTTGGCCAGCGCATTTTTTACGGAATCATCCCAGCGCGTGTTGCCCGAGCCCTTCTGCCACAAGTAACCCTTGATCTGGCCTGCGGGATCAATGTTCAATTCGACCTCGGCCGCGAAGTTATCATCGGCTATGTCTTCAGGACGTTGCCAACGGCTGCGCAAGGTGTGCTCGACCAGACCTTTGTAGAGAAGGTTTGGATCCGAAACGCTTTGCACGTCGTGCGCGCCATCTGAAAACGAAAATGCAGGCAAAGCGGCGGGCGGGGGCGCGACGGCTGGAGCAATGTCGGCGGGCGGAGGTGGAGCAACATGGGTTTCCACTCTTGGTGGGGCGACTGCCACGGTCTTAGGAGCTTCGGCCACCTTGGGGGTCTCGACTTTCGGCGGTGCAGGTTTTTCCTTGGGCGGCTCAGGCTTCTTCTCTTTGGGCACCAGCGTGACCGTGATCTCTTTAAGCTTCTTGCCGAGGATGCCCTCGCGCGCGGCGAAAAAGAAGATGGCCACCACCAGCAATCCGTGGAAGATCGCCGAGATGATGAGATTGACCTTGGAGGAATTGCGTTTTTTGCGGGGAATCATGGGTCAGTCCTTTCTACCAGGTTCCGGCATAGCCTCGGTCGCCAGATTGACTTTGCCGAGATTGGCCTGCTGCAAGGCATCCATCACCTCGACGATGCCGCGGTATTTTGTTTTGGCAGAACCTCGGATGACGATGTTGAGATTCGGATCATCCACGCGCAGGGCGACAACTTTTTCCTGCAGCGAAGCGAGGTCCACCGGGTCTTTGTTCAAGAACATTTTGCCGCTGCTCTCGATGGTGACGTAGTTCACGTTGTGTTTCGGGTCTTTGAGCCGTTTTGCGGCGGATGGAAGGTCCACCGCCAAGTCGTTCACAATGGGAGTCGTGGTGATGATGAAGATCACCAGGAGCACAAAAGCCAGGTCGAGCAGAGGTGTAATATTCAACTCTGCGAGCGCCGAGTGATGGCTTTTGGAGCACTTTTTCATTTAACCGCGAACTCCGATAAATCGCGAGCAGGTGGACGCGAATAAACGCGAATTAATAAAAGCATTCGTTGGGTTCGCGTCATACGATTGCGCTGACGCGGTTCAGGGGAGGCGGTTTGGCCGTGCCGGAGGAGGTTGAAGAGGATTGGGCCTGGCCGAGAGACTCACTGGTCATGGCGCTGAGTCTGCCGCTCAGGGCCTCTTTGAGTTCGTCAACAATGGAGCGGTTATCCACATATTTATGCTCCAGGGCCGTGGCGTATTCGGCGGCGAAGGTATCCAGTTCCTGTGTGATGGCACGGATGGTAGTGACCATGTAGTTGTAGGCGAACATCGCCGGGATGGCCACGAATAGGCCGGTGACGGTCGCAATCAGGGCGCCGGCGACGCCGGGCGCCATGGCAGTGAGGCTGGCGGAACCAGCGTGGGCGATGCCTGAAAACGTTTCCATTACACCCCAGACTGTGCCGAGCAACCCGATAAACGGTCCACCTGCGACGGCCGTGGAAAGAATAATCATTCCTTTTTCGAGCGTGATGGCCTGGGCGCTGGCCGCGCGTTCGAGTGACACGCGGACTGAATCGAAAGAGCTTGGGCTTATTTTCGTGGTGATCTGGCGCGCGACAATGTCAGTTTCGGCGCCGGTGCCGAAGTTTCCGTCGGCCACGCTTCGGAGTTTAACAATTTTTACCGGGTTATTCTTGAGGTGATATTCAGTTTCCTCAGCGCCGACGTAGTAAAGCTCATAAGCGGGCGCGCCGTCGAATTCATCACCCCGCCTGGCGATTTCCAGAGGATCGCGAGTCTCGCGGTAGGAATCGAAGAATCGCTTGCCGGCCTTTCGGGCCCGGTAAAGCTGGCGCGCTTTGGTGATGATGACGGTCCAACTGAAGACGGAGAGCACCAGTAGAACGCCGATGGTGATCTTACCTTCGTTGGTGGCCTGGTTGAGGGCGAAATGAAGAGCGTCCACCAGGCTGGCGAACATGGGCGATGGGATCATGGGGTTCATCGTCGTGGGGCGGGCGGATGCGAAGAGTTAAATGAGTTAATTAAGTTAAATAGGTTAAATGGGTTAGCTATTTGGTAAAATCACGGTTACGCGACCGACGCGGTGCATGAGAGTTGGGCCTTTGGCGATGTTCTTCTTTTTCTTGTCATCCTCCTGATTTGATTGGGTCGCAGAGTCGGAGGCGATGGTCTTGTCAGCGCTTTCGACGGTCTTCTGGGCGGCAGGAGCGGCTACGCCCGCAAAAGCGCCCACCGACCCCACGCTACCGTTGGCACTGCTGCTGCTGGCATTGCCGGCGGTGGAAACAACCGATACGCCGCTGGTGTCGAAGCCGGTCACGCTCACGTTGCCTACGCCGACGACTGAGCCGACAACACTCTGGCCCGCCGAAACATTGGCGGAAGCGCCGGCCAAAACGGTAACGGTCGCATTTTGCTGGGCCTGGATGTTGACGTTCTGGCCGGCAACGAAGAGGCCCTCGACATTCTTGGCATGAACGGAAAGATTCGCGCAAAGGACTCCGGAGTTCTCGGCCTGGATGTCATTGCCGGCGTTTAGCGTCACTAAGGCGTTCTGCTGGCCGGTTTTGTTAAAGGCCAGTTGCATGATGCCTCCGGAGTTCGCCTTGATGTCCGTGCCGGCCTGGACATTGATGTCGCCAACCTGCGTGGCAGAATTGGGCGTCGTTGTGGTCATGATTCCGCTGCCGAAGAATTTGTCGTTGGAGCTGACGATCTGGCCGGTGGCAGGATCAATCGCGCTGAAGGTAACATAGAACAGCCCTCGGGCACCGGATCCCGCATCCACCGTTCCGGTGTCCGAAACCACCGAGACGTTGCCGCCGTTATAAGTGGCGATGCGCGAGCCATCCAGATTGATGTCCCCGAGAGCCTCCACGCTGACAGAGCCACCGTGGCCGGTGTAGATGCCCCGGGGAATGTCCGAGTCCCCTGTCGAGCCTGAATAGCCGACATCAACCTGGCCGCCGCTGATAATTCCAATGCTGCCGCCATTGAAGGAAGCGATTTCGGTGCTGGTCATTTCCAGATTCCCGGCGAGGTTGAGGCTGATATCTGCGCCCCGCACGGAGATGGTTCCCAAGGCGGGATTGTTCAGTGGCCCCAGCGAAAGGATGCCTGCCGATTGGCCGAGATCCATGTTGTGCGCGCTGATCAGAAACTTACCGGGGCCGCCCAATTGCAGACCGGCGAGCGAAAGGGTGTTGGGCGGGACGGATTGCGAATCGGTAAAGAGCTGCTGGAGCGCGTGTGTATCGGTCGTGAAAGTTGCCGACGCGGTAATGTACTGCCCCGTGGCGTCCACCTCACGCTGCCCAGTGACCGGGTTGATCACGTAAACGGTCGGGTTCAGCAGAAAAGCCAGATCGCCCGGCGTCATGATGTTTTGAAGCGTGAGCTTATGCGTGGTCGAGTTGTAGGTCAGCCGCGCACCGAGAGTGGGATCGGTTGATAACAAGGGGTCGGTCAGGATGTTGAGGTTCGGGACGTCGGAAAAGGTTTCGCTCGAGAAGAAGGGGTGGTTTGAGTAATCCCCATTGATTTGAAGCCGCGTGACGTCGCTCGAAGAAAGGTTCTGGCCGTCAAAAGCGAAGTTGGCGACGTTGCCGTGGACGCGGATATTGGCCGCCTCCGGCACACGCAGGAAAAGGTTTTGAATGTCGCCGCTAATATCCAGCGAGATACCAGCTCCAGTGGACCCAAGATGCAGGGGCACTGCGGAGTGGCCGGTAAGGAAATCTGTGTAAACCGGACTCGAGCTGTCAGAAACGGCCAATTGGCAAAGTTTACCCGGAGCACTCACGAGGGAACCGCCGTCCGTTGTCTGAATGTTGAGGCTGCCGAGCGACGAAGGATAGAGCACCAGATCGTTGCCGAGCACAACCCCTCCGGCGCCCGCCTGAACGTTGAGAATGGGCGGGTAAATTGCCGGGCGATTGTGGTTGTCCGAGTTCGATGTCAGAGCGCTGCCCAGCAATTGAACGCTGTTGCCTGCGGAAATGCTGACGAACGCGTCGGACGCGTAGTCGAACTGATAGACCACTTGCGCGCCAAACGCCAGGCGGTTGTCGTTGAGTGAGCCATTGGGGTTATAGACCTCGTTCACATAAACGTCGTGAACGGCATTGATGTTCCAGCCCCCGCCAATGAGTCCGAAAGTGTCTGGAGTCAAAGGCGCGCCGACGTCCTGCAAGGCATGCAGCGTGCCCACTCCATTGCGAACGAGGAAGTTGCCTTCGATATTTTGAGCGGTTAGCGATACATTGCCCGGCTCGGCTCCGTAAGCTCCAATGTGAGAGGCTGCCGCGAGAATGTTGCCGCCGGCGTTGATCGTGACGTTTCCGCCTTCAGCCGTGCCAATGCCGCCCAGGCCCAGCGAGCTCACCACGTAACCCCCTCGGTTGTAGTCGTAAGCGTTCGCAAGATCGCCGGCATCAACGTTGCCATCACCCGTTTGGATGGAAAGGCTTCCTCCGGCGACGGTGCGGATATAGCCGGAGCCGACTAAAACCTCGTGCCCAGCGGCTATTGAGATGTTTCCATCCTCGGTTTGGAGCGCGCCGCTATTGTCCGGTTTGTTGCCGTGGCTATCGGCCGGGCCGCCGTTGAGATAAACGCCTCCGAAACCTGCCCGCGTGGAGTGAGCAGGAGAGGGGAAGTCCACACCCGCCGCCAAACTCAGCGCCCAACCGGAGCCTGCGTTGACGGTGACGCCGTTCGCAAACAAGATGTTGTTCCCGGCCTCCAGACTCAACAACGAGTTTGGCGCGCCGAGGTTGAGGGATGGAAGGTTCCAGTTCAACGCGCCCGACGTGGTCGCATCCCCGAGATTGATGTTACCGCTCAGCGCGCTCACGTGGATGTCGCCGCCGTTTGCGGAACCCAGTTGCGTGCCTTTCCAGGTTATGTTGCCACTGGCCGTCAAATTAATCGGACCACGATCCGTCTGGATGGCTGGACCGGTATCGAGCGAGAGGTTGCCTGCGTTGGCTGAGATCGAGAGCGCGCCGCTTCCGGTGACAGCGAGCAGCGAACTGCCGAGACTTACCGTGGCTCCCGCGAGGGTCAGAGAACCGCCGGATGATTTAACCGTCGTTCCACTGGAAAGCGTGAGTGCGCCGGACAACGCGCTGAGGTTTATGTTGCCACCCAGGGCCGTGGAGAGAGTCGGGCCGGGGATCGAAGCGGAGCCCGCTGAGAAAGTGATGCTCTTGCCGGCCAGCAGGTTGACCGAGCCGTCTTGAGCGAAGATTCCGCTGCCTGGGCTCAATGAAATGGCGCCGGTGCCGGGAGTAATTGCGGAGGCTGAGTTAAAATCCCGGCCGGCTTCGAGTGTCACTGACCACCCTGGCCCGGCCACGATGCTGGAGTTTCGCGAAAGGGTAATGCTGCCGCCCGATTCGAGCGTGAGCTGGCAGTTCGGCGCCGAAATACCTGTGCTCTGGGCCAGGTTCCACGTCACCGGACTGGCGGCGCTGCCCAGGGTGATCGAGGTTCTTGCCTGGAGATCAATTTGGGAAAAACCCACGAACGCCGAATTAACGTCCAGTCCCAATGCGCTGGGCGCATCGCCGGCCCCAACTG
>PSRM01000278.1 GCA_003176045.1 Verrucomicrobiota bacterium
GACCTTTTAAGCTGCTGCCTTGCAAATCAATGACTTACGTACTCCACCCCCCTCCAACCATGAAATTTCGGCTAGTACGAACTTCTCCAAGACTTTTTCTACATTCGATCCCACAAACCTCCTTTACACTGCCGTCTATACGAGTCTTGGTGTGGTTCCCGTCGTCACGAACGTGAGCGCCAATTTCCCCAGCCCAGTCCCCGCCACGACCAACTTCCAGTTGGCTTTCCGCTTTGACCGGACGATGGACACAAACTTCACTCCGCAAATCACACTCACGAACAGCACCGCGGGCGCGAGTCAGCCGGTCGTTTCGCCTGGCGGCCACTGGAGTTCAGTGGCTCTGAACAACGATACCTTTGCCCCACCGCCCGTTACGCTGACCCAGGGCATGGACGGCACAATCGCCGTGTTCATTTCCGGCGCACGCGATTCCTTAGGTGCTTCTATCGGTCTGACAAATGTTGATTCATTCCTGCTGGACGCCACGCCACCCGTGCTCAGCAATGTCGGCGCAAACCCATCCGTACTCACCGCATTTATTACCTGGAATTCAGACAAGCCGACCTCGTCACTCGTCGAATACGGAGTAAGTCTCGCTTATGGTTCAAGCTCCGGGCTCTTCAGTCAGTTGGTAACGGCTCATGGTGTTACCCTCTACAGTCTTGGTCCACAAACAGCCTATCATTATCGCGTCCATTCCCGCGACCTCGCCGGGAACGAAACCGTCTCCGGCGATTACACTTTCACCACGTTCTCCGCTCCAGACCTTCTAGTGACGAATGTCGTGGTTTCCGGCAGCCTCGTTTCGGGCGGCAACGTGCAGATCGTGTGGGCAGATACGAACTCCGGCGGCGGCTCAACCTTCACTTACTGGTACGACCAGGTACTCGTGACCAACGTCACGACCGCTCAGACTTTGTTCAACTCGACGCTCTTTTACGACCCGGGCGCGAGCGGTAACATCGCCCCTGGAGGCTCGCAAAACCGCCAGATCAGCTTCAAACTCCCCGACGGCCCCTCCGGCGCTGGCAACCTCCAGGCCATCATCACCGTCAACGCCTACCAAAACCAATACGAGGCCAACGGCAGCCCCAATCCCTACGCCAACAACTCCGCAGCCCTTCCGTTCAACAGCTCGCTCGCGGCATATCCCGACCTCCAAATCACCGGCCTCGCCATCACCAATTCCCAACTCCAATCCGGAAACACCGTCGGCCTTATCTGGAATGACGCCAATACCGGCAACGGCCCCGTGACCACTTCGTTCTCCGACCAAATCACGGTCGTGAACCAAACCACGGCCCAGACGCTGGTAAATACCGTCCTTGCCGACAACGCCGCAGGCGTACCCATCGCTCCCGGCCAGGCCACTAGCCGCCAGTTCTCGTTCACCCTGCCCGATGGCGCCGCAGGCGTCGGCACCTTGCAGGTCACAGTCACAGCCGACACTTACGACAACGTCTTCGAATACAACACCAACGGCACCGCCAAGAGCAACAACTCTGCCTCGATCACGGTCGCGTCATCGCTCTCGTCGTACCCCGATCTGGTGGTCACAAATGTAATCGTCCCGGCCAGCGCCAGCGCGGGCCAGATTATTCAGGTCACTTGGACAGACTCCAATGCCGGCAACGGTCCGGCGACGAACATTTGGACCGACCAAATTTTCCTTGCGGACGATCTCACCCTGGCCAGCGAGCAACTTCTGGGTTCGCTCACTTTCACAAACGGCCTCCCAGTCGGCCAATCCGTCACCAATACCCAGAGCGTCATGCTGCCCATCTTCGGCGCGGGCAATAAATGGCTGGTCGTCAAAGCGGACGCCGGCAATGCCATTTTTGAACTGAACAAGTCGAACAACACCGGTGTCGCCACCCAGCCCATCAACCTGTCTCCCACGCTTTCGCTTTCGATCTCGCCTTCAACATTCGTTCAGAATGCTCCCAACCCGGCAGCAGTCGCCACCGTCACGCGGAGCGGCGACACCTCGAGCAACCTCCTTGTGGCCCTCAGCACTACTGATCCCTCTTCCGCCACTGCTCCCGCCTCAGTCACGATTCCGAGCGGCCAATCCGCCGCCACGTTCCAGATCAATGCCGTCGCCAGCGGCCTGGTGCGTGGTACGCGTCTGGTCACAGTGACCGCCTCCGCAAGCGGTTATCCGGCAGCCACGAATCTCGTAACTATTCTCGATAACAACGGTCCGACTCTCTCTGTTTCTATCAGCCTCAGCTCAGTAGGGGAGAGCTACTCTGCGCCTATTTCATGCACAATCACCCGCAACACCTCCACCAACGTTCCGTTGGCGGTGACTCTTCTCAGCGGCGATCTCTCGAAATTGACCGTGCCCAATTCGATCACAATCCCTGCAGGTTCTCTTTCGGCAGCCTTCAGCGCTTACGTCGTCAGCAACGCTTTTCCCACCTCCGATAAGGTGGTTAGCGTGCTGCCATCGGCGTCGGGCTACACAGGGGTCCCCGGCATCATCACTGTGACTGACGACGATCTGCCGCCAATTGCAATCATTCTGGCTGACTCGTTCGTAACCGAAAATACCGCCAACCCTGCTTCGCAAGGAACCGTCTCGTGCAAATTCTCCAGCCCAGTCCAACTCACCATCGTACTGCAAGGCGATAGCTCCCTCTTGAGTCTTCCGCCAACGGTCAGCATCCCGGCTGGACAAACAAGCGCCTCTTTCCCCGTTAACGTGGTCAACGACCATGTCGTCCATGGCCCGACCGTCGTTTCTGTCCGCGCCTTCATTGCGGATGCTCTAGTCGGCGCTCCCATTGTAGCGACAGGCGTCACCAACTCTATTACCGTCATCGATGACAACGGCCCGGCGCTAACAATGGCACTTGCCTCAGGCTCGATTTCAGACAATGGCTCGACCCTTGGTACAATCCGCTGCAACTTTGCGCCCTTAACGAATCTTGTTGTCACTTTGGCCAGCACCGATACCGGCACTGCCACTGTTCCATCCTCCATCACCATCCCCGCAGGCCAGACTAGCGCCACCTTCACGGTTTCCGGCGTTAATCCGGGCGTCCCGACCGGCCCGCGCCGCGCCACCATCACCGCCTCGGCGCCGAGTTTCGCCACCGGGGTTGCCGACATCAACGTGACCGACGTGAATCTGCCCGATCTCCGCGTCACCGGCATCACGCTCCCGATCGGGGCGTTCGCCTCCGCCATCACCAATTTCTCCTACTCGGTTGAAAACGACGGCGTCTGGGCTGCCACCAATGCATGGACAGACTACATTTATTATTCCGCTTCGCCCAGCGGCGCCAGTCCCCATTACCTTGGCCAGGTCCAAATGACCAACTCGATTGCCGTCGGTCAGACCTACACCAACACGCTCACCTTCTTCCTGCCGCCTAATCCTGGCCAGTACTATGTCATCGTCAACGTCAACCCGAACCAGTCCCTCGCCGAACTTTCATACCAAAACAATAATCTCGTCTCTTCCAGCTACATCAACGTCCAGGCGGATTATCACGCAACCGTTTCCGCCGACATCTCGTCTGCTCCCAGCGGCACGCCCGTCCCCATGCACGGGTACGCTTTCAGCGCTCAGAATCCGGCTCAGCGGATGCCCTTTGTGCCAATCACTATCCGTATCCTCGTGCAGGGCACTCGCCGCGTGTTCACAGTAATGACCGACGCGAATGGGAATTTCAGCTACGTCTTTCAACCTCTTTCGAATGAAGCCGGTAACTATCAGCTCTGCGCTGACCATCCGGCGGTAGCAACAGATACGGTACAGTCCGGCTTTGCGCTTTACGGCATGACGTTTGCCGATGGTGGCTTAACTCGCGCGCTTTATCCGGGCGCGGCTATTTCCGGTCAGGTACTCGTACAGAATCTCGGCGACCTGCCGTTATCTGGCATAACCGCCGTAGCTGAGGGGTCGAGCGGTAATCTCGGCGTCCAGGTCGCTATGAGCAACTCTATTCCTGCCAGCGGCGCCGTGCCATTAACGTACACACTGACCGCCGGCAACGTCTCATCTCCAGTCCTTGTGCGCGCGCGCATCCATGTCTTCAGTTCGCAAGGCGCGGTTGCCTACTATCCAATCACTGTTACGGTCGCTCCGCCCACAGCCTCGTTGATCGCAAACCCTAACTCTCTGGCGGCGTCCATGCTTCGGGGGCAGCAGACCTTCGTTAACTTCGATATAGTCAATGTGGGAGGCGCAGCTTCGGGACCTATTCAGATGGTATTGCCCCAAACGCCCTGGCTGGCCGCGGCCTCCGGCACCAATCTCGCCTCGCTCGCCCCGGGTGAAACCAATCGCGTCACACTCAGCCTCACTCCGGCAGCGGATTTGGCTCTCGAGCCCTACAGCGGGGGGATAGGTTTCGCGGCCGATAACGCAAGCCTGACGGTTCCTTTCCAATTCCGGGCTATTTCCGATGCCATAGGCGGCGTGCAGGTTACGGTGCAGGATGATTACACGTTCTATGCGTCCGGAGCACCGCTGGTTACTAATGCCACCGTGACTCTGACCGATCCTTACGCCAACTCCGTTGTCGCTACCGGCTTCACCGGACCGGCGGGCATCGTGCTCCTTACGAACATTTCTGAAGGTAGCTATCAGCTTGCCGTGACCGCCGACCGCCATAACTCGTTCCAGATGCCTGTTATGGTCCAGGCCGGCCAGACCAATCAGTTGACCGCCTTTATTGCGCGCCAGACCGTGACGTATCAATGGACGGTGGTGCCGACCCAAATTCAGGATAATTATCAGATTGTACTCGAGTCGGTATTCGAAACCGAAGTGCCAATCCCTGTCGTCACGGTAGACAATCCTTTGCTCGTTCCGCTGGTCGTGGAAGGGGAGGATACCGAAATGGACATTCAAGTATCAAACCACGGACTGATTGCAGCGCAGCAAGTCCAATTGGTCGTTCCCTTAGACAATCCGGATTACGAATTCCAGCCTTTAGCTACAAATATTGATATGGTGCCAGCGATGAGCTCAGTAACCGTCCCGGTCATCATACGGATCCGCAGTAATTCTCCGGCTCTGCTCGCGCTCAAACCCGGGCAGCACGCAAAGGATGGAGGAACAACGATAACGGGCTGCCCAAGTCTGCCGAAGATGACCTTGAAATGGGGTTATATATGCGGAAATGATTTCAATTGGCACGCCGTGGATACGGAAGTAGTACCAGTTCCTGTTACGACCTCTTGTGCGGACGCAATAAAGGACCGGTTAAAGGATATCATTCAGGATCTAATCAAAGCTGGCAAGAACTGGAAGGATGTACTGAATTGGCAAGACCAGATCTGCGGGCTGACCGATGTACTTGAAGCATGCGGCGCGGATCATTGTATCACATCAATACTCCGGCTAACTTGCGGGCTACTGAGCTCAGGCACCATCAGTGGAGCGATCTCGAATTTTGGGAACACGCTTTCAGGAGCGCTCGGCATGGCAAATTGCTTTTGCCCGAGTATTCCGGTCTTTGATCCCCCGCCCGAGGACCCAGTTATCCCGCCGCCCATCTGCTCTTATTGCGGAGGCGGTGGAGGCCCTGGAGGAGGGGGCGGCGGCGGCGGAGGGATCACTGGCTGGACCTGGCCTGGTATTTGGTCCGGTTGTACTCCAGGTGATACCTTTGGTAACCCTACACCTAATATGGCTCGTACAATCCTGCTTGGCAAAGCTTCAGCAACTAAGAACCCCATCAGCCCTAAAGATCAACCAACGACAAGCCCGGGCGCAGTTTGCGCCCAGGTTCGCATCCGCATCGAACAACAAGCCGTTGTCGCGCGAGCCGCCTTCCTCGGCACCCTCAGCATTGATAACGGCGATCCCAACCTTGCCCTCACCAATGTACAGGTTTCCCTGGACATCCGCGACTTGAACCAAAACCCGGCCAATGACCTCTTCGGCATCAAAGGCCCTGTCTTGTCCCAACTGACCGCCACCGATGGCACAGGAAGCTTGGCCCCGGCCACCTCCGGCTCCGCCCAGTTTACCTTCGTCCCAACTCACAACGCGGCACCCCAGGTCGCAGTTCAGTACAAAATTGGGGGCACGCTTCAATACGACCAAAACGGATCGCTCGTCCAGGTGCCGCTGCTCCCACAGCAGATCACCGTGTTTCCAGACCCTGTGCTACACTTGCTCTATTTCCAACAGAGGGATGTTTACGGCGATGATCCATTTACACCTGAAATCGAGCCTTCTGAACCTTTCGATTTAGGCCTCATGGTGAAGAACAGCGGCTACGGGAAAGCGTTCAACTTCACCATCGCGTCGGGTCAGCCCAAAATCGTGGATAATGAGAAAGGGCTCCTCATCAATTTCACGCTGATTGGCACAGAGGTCGGGTCTAATGGCATAACCCCATCACTCACGGCTAATCTTGGCGAGATAGATCCTGGCCAGGACGCGGTTGCCGTGTGGAAAATGCTTTCCACCCTCCAGGGCCACTTCGTTGAGTACGATGCCACATTCCAGCAAATGGATAATTTCGGTAACCCGCAAACGTCGCTGATTGATAGCATCGAAATCCACCAACTCATTCACACCGTCCTGGCCAATCGGCCTGGTGATGACGCCATTCCGGACTTCCTGGTCAACGACATCCCAAACCCGGATAGCCTTCCCGATACCCTCTACTTGAGCGATGGTACCACCGCCCCCGTCAACGTTGTTACCAATGGCGCTTTCGACGGCCCCGTCAGCGCTGGTCACATGCAGGTCCAACTCAGCACCATCGTCAGCAACGGTTGGAATTATCTCCAACTGCCCGACCCAGGTCCTGGTTACATCCTGCAAGCGGCCGTGAGGTCCGATGGCAAAATCCTTACCATGACAAATGACGCCTGGACCACCGATCGCACGTTCCCGTCGGCCATCACCGGCGCCATCCGAGAACACCTGGTCCACCTGTTCGATTATGCGGGCACAGGCTCTTACACGCTGTTTTATCACTCGACCAATACAACTCCGCCTGCCATCCTCGCGCTTGGCCCCGTCCTGCCCTTCAATCAAACCAGCGCCGTCTCTGCCGTTCCCATTGTTTTCTCCGAGTTGGTGGATACGAACACCTTCAGGGCAACAAACGTCAGCCTCACCGTGGGCGGCGGCTTCAATCTCATCCCGAGCAGCGCCAACCTCACTCTCAGCCTGCTCTCTAATACCACTTACTCGATCAACGGCTTAGCGCTGTTCTCTGCCTCCGACGGCAATTACCAACTGACCGTCATCGGCTCGGGGATCCTCGATTTTTGGGGCAATAACGCGGGCAATGTTTCTGCCGCAGCACAATGGGCGAAAGGCAACGCTGCCGTCGTGGTCCAAAGCATCTCACCGGCTTCCCCGAACCCCAGAAACACTCCTGTCACAAGCATTGTCGTCACTTTTTCCAAGCCCATCACCCCAGGCTCTTTCAACTACCAGGCCCTCTACCTGAGCCGCGACGCAGGGCCGAACCTGATCACAAGCAACGTGACTGTGACAGCGCAAACATCAAGCTCCTTCACAGTCGGCCTCCTCGGGCCGCTGACCGGCGCCCAGGGCAATTACAACTTTAGCGTTAGTGCCGCCTCGGTCCAGGACACAGGTGGCGCTCAGGGCTACGGCTCTCAATCTGTCACTTGGAGTACCATTACCACCGGCCCTACTATTTCCGCGCTGGAACAAATCACCTCCAACCCGCGCAACATCGTGGTGCGCACCCTAAATGTGAGTTTCTCTGAGCCTATTGTTCCGGGCTCTTTCGACTACAAAGCGATCACCCTCACTCGAGATGGCGGGCCGAACCTGATCACCAGTGATGTCACCGTCGCCCAGATTGACCCAGTCACATTTCAGGTTGGCAACATTAGTTGGGTCCAGGGCTATGCAGGAACCTACTCCTTTGTGGTCGATGCCTCCAGTATCCAGGATCTCGCTGGCAATTCTGGCACGGGCAGCACCAACGAATCCTGGCATATAATCCTTGGCTCTCCAGCCCCGCCCAGCCAGCTTTACATCACCCCGGACCTCGGCATCTCCGCTTCGGACGGCCTGACGAGCACGAATGCGGTGACAGTTTGGGGTTCTCTTGGCGCGAGTAATCTCACCGTGCGCATAACTGACGATACGACCGGGGCCGATCTTGGCACGGCCAATATCTCAGGCACAAACTTCAGCCAATCGCTCAACTTCTCAGTCCTTGGCCAGCACCATCTGCGCCTCACTGCGATTGATATCGCGGGTAATGAGTCCCAGTCCGCTTTCTTTGATCTTTTCCTGGATATTGTCCCTCCAGCGGCAACCATTCAGCAGATTGCCAGCCCCAGATACGCAGCAGTGGACAGCATCTCTGTCACCTTCTCAAAACCCATCAACATTTCCACCCTCAGTTCCAACAACTTCGTGGTCACCGTTAATGGCAGCAACGCAGTGGTGCCTAGCCTGACTTTCGTCTCCAGCAACAGTTTCCTGCTCGGAAACCTCACTTCATACACGTTCCCGCTCGGCACGTACCAGGTCGCGCTCAACCTCGCAGGCGTCCAGGACCTCGCTGGTAATCAGACCACGAATGTCGTCACCATGTCCTGGGTGCGCGGCACCACGAACGTCGCGCCTTTCCTTGCGCCCATCCCCAACATGACAGTTCCACCGGGCACGCCTGTTTCGTTCACGGCGCTGGCTTCAGACGCCAATGGCGATCAGTTGACATGGTCGCTGGCCCCGGGCTCGCCGCCCGGCGCAGTTATGCGCTCCACGAACGGTCTTTTCCGCTGGACGCCACCGCGCTCTTTCGCTGAATCGAGCAACTACTTTACGCTCTTCGTCACGGATAATGGCTACCCGACGATGAGCGCTACACAATCGTTTGCCGTTCTTGTCGGTGATTACCTTGCTCTCTCCCTCGGCAGCACTAACCTCCTTGCCGGCCAGAGCGTCGCTCTGCCAGTCCTTCTGGACTCCAGCAGCGGCGTCACCAATCTCGTCTTTGCAATCCAATCACCCGACCACCTCCTGAACTCTTGGGCTGTATCGCCGCTGGCTCCCCAAATCGCCTACGCTACTCTTCAGGATCAGCAAACTAACCTGCTGGTCACATTGGGGACCGCACCAGGCCAGCCTCTGCTCGGCAATCATCCTGTTTCGCAACTCAGCTTTACGGCTGCCACCAATCAAGGCTCCAGCTTTATCAACCTCCCCACCGTCACGGTTGCTGGCACGAAGCCCAATGGCGCTTTCTATACGAACATATTCCCTCAAGCTGGTTCCGTCGTCGTAGTACAAGATCAACCCTTGCTCTTGGGATCAATCACGAATCGCGTCAATCGCACCCTGACTATCTACGGCAAGCCCGGCGCCACGTATCAGGTCCAATACAAGACCAATCTTTCCGGCGCACCTTGGTTGCCCCTCTACAGCTTCACTCAAACAAACGGCGTAGTGATTTTGGGACTAGACGCCACAAACCCGGCAGCATTTTATCGGCTGCTTCAGCAATAGAATTACTTAGGACGGGCACCAAAACGGGCACCAACTCTGTAAGGACCGATTCAGAATCGTTCGCCGTTGTTGGAACTTGTTGGCTTGCGTCAATCCTCAAGTGCTGCTAAAGTGCTTACCAGTGCAGCAATTAGAGAAGTCTCTGCTGCCGAAGGGTTTAGGTGAGTTTTGGATGGGGTGCAGTACCTGCCCGATTCCGACCCTCGCCTCCAGTGTAGTTGATGTGTACTCCAAAATCGGCACTCCGCTTGCTGATGGCAAACAGGCTCCGAGGCTTTCACCGGCAGAACATAGAAGAACCTGTTCTCTAAGGGTTTGCGCGAAGACGAGTCGACCATCGTCTTGGCCATCACTGGTCTCGCGGAGCAGAACCATTGCTGGCGCTAGACCACTCAGAGTCGTGGAGCGACCAACCACCACCCAAGGCTTTGTAGAGTTGAACGATAGCGAGCCTGCGTCCGGCTTCGATATGCGACAGAGTGTTTTCGGCCGGAAAGAGTTGTTGCTGGGCTTCAAGAACTTCATAGTAACTCGCTTTCCCTTCCTTGTAGCGATCTGTGGCTACGGTCACAGCGTCGCGGCCTGCGCCGACCGCTTCAGCCTGTTGCGCGCGCTCCTCGTCAAAGCGGCTGTGGGATGCGAGCGCGTCGGAAACTTCGCGGAAGGCAATGAGAGCTGCCTCCTGATATTGCAACTTCGCTTCTTCCGTCGAGGCTTTCGCCTGACGATAACGCCCCTTGAGCCTTCCACCGGTGAATAGAGGCCCGGCCGCGCTTGCAGCCAAAGACCAGGTGCTCGCGCTGGTTGCGACAAGGTTGTGCAACTCCGCGCTGGCGCCCCCGTAAAAGGTCGTGAGGCCTACGCGTGGAAAGAAATCCCCTACAGCAACGCCGATTTCTGCGTTGGCCTGGCGGACTCTTTGTTCAGCCAACCGAACGTCTGGTCTGCGCTCAAGCAAATCGGAGGGCAGACCGACCGGAACTTCGACAGGCAACTCCTGCGCAAGGAGAGTGGCAGTCCGAAGAACAGGTCCCGGGTTGCGCCCCAGCAGCACATTGATTTCGTTTTCCTTCAGGGCGATCTGGCGCTGGATTTCCGGGATGTTCGCTGAGACTGACCGCAACGCGAGTTTGGCGCGCGACAATTCCAAATTCGAAGCCAGACCGGCGGCGTGCTGATCATCAAAAAGCTTGAAGGTCCTTTCGTACGAGTCCCGCGTGCGCGAGGCGATTGCAAGCTGATCGTCTAATTCCAGCAACTCGAAATAGGCGCCGGCGACTCCGCTCACCAATGAAATCATTACCGTCCGGCGGCCCTCTTGCGAGGCCATGAAGTTTGCGCGGGCGGCTTCGTTCATCCGGCGGACGCGTCCCCACAGGTCAATTTCCCAAACCGCTTCGAAGCCGCCAAAAAAAGCATTCATGGTTTGACCTCCATTGGGCGCGGGCGTACCCAGGTACGAGTTGCGGCCGCGCGTGGCGTCTCCTCGATAATCAATTTGCGGCAGGAATTGAGAACGGGCTTGTGCCTGAAGCGCGCTCGCCTGATCAACTCGGGTGAGGGTGATTCTAAGATTGTAGTTGTTGGTCAATGCGACGCGAATGAGGTCCTGGAGCACCGGGTCCTTGAATACTCCCCACCAGGGGAGGTCGGCGAGCGAATTAGTGGACACAGAATTGGTGGCGTCGCGGAAGTCGGCGGGCGAATTCACGCTGGGACGTTTATAGTTCGGGCCAACAGCGCAGCCGGCCAGAATCAACAGACCGATGCTCCAGAACGGGAGTTTGAGAAGAAATGAACGCATAACGTGATGGTTACTTGATAAATTTCAACTTGGCGCAGAAGACATAATAGAGTGTTGGCAGCATTAAGAGGGTCATCACCGTGGCGAGCAGCAGGCCAAAGATATGGACCGCGGTTAGAGGATGCCACAGGGCGCCGCCGGTGAGGAAGAGGGGGATGAGTCCGCCGACGGTGGCGAGGACCGTCACCAGCACGGGGCGCAGACGTGCCAGGCCGGCCTGCACCAAGGCTTCTTCCAGGGGCAGACCCTTGGCGCGGGCATGCTCGATAAAGTCGCTAAGCACAATAATATGGCTGACCATAACGCCAGCCAGGCTGACCATTGCCAGCAGCGCCATAAAGCCCAAGGGCGAGCGGGTAATCGCCAGGCCCAGCAAGGCGCCGATTACTCCCAGCGGAACAGTCAGCATGACCACCACGGATTTGATTACGGATTTGAATTGGAGGACCATGGTCATGCAAATGAGAGCGAGCGATATCTGCATCACCAGGCTCATTTCGGCTCGGTTTTTGCGTAACTCCTCATCCTCACCCGCAAATTTCATTTCGTAGCCCGGATCCAGGTGAATTTTGGCCAGACCCGGTCGAGCGCGGTCCAGTATTCGTGAAGGCAGCTCCCCGAAGGGGGCGTAGGCTTTGACCGTTACCGTGCGAAGCTGGTTGTAGTGCGGGATAGTGACAAACTCGGGCTGGATTTTGATGGTCGAGAAACTTTCGAAGGGAACGGCTTTCCCGTCCGGGGTTGGCGCGTAAAGACCGCGAATCTTCTCGGCCTCGCTGCGGTCCTCGATCCGTCCGCGAGCCAGAATCGGGATGAGCCGATCACCCTCGCGCAATTCGGACAGTTTCAAGCCAGTAAATGAGGATTGGGCAACGGCGCCGATTTGCTGGTTGTTCAAGCCCAGGGAATTAGCGCGGTCCTGGTCAATCTCGATCTGAATATTGGGCATGCGCAGGCCCAGGTCGTCGAATACATGGTAGCCGCCGGCGGCACGCAGTTCGCCTGCGGTCAGGTCGGCCAATTGTCGCAGCGTGTCGAGGTTTTCGCCGCTGAGGCGGATTTGAATCGGCTCCTTGACCGGCGGACCTTGTTCGAGCTGTTTGACCACGCAACGCACCCCGGGAACCGAGCGATCCAACTCCTGGCGCAGTTTTACGAGCAAAGGTTCCACGTCCTGCTCATGGCGCGTGTTGATGAGAATCTGAGCGAGATAATTGGCCGGCTCCTTGGGTTCGACGTTGTAGTAAAAGCGCGGGGCAGTGCCCCCCGTAAAGACTGCGGCGCTGGCAACTTCTTCGTGGCGTTTGATCAATTCTACCGCCTGATCCACCGTTGCCCGGATGCTGGTGAGCGAGTCCGTTGAAGGCGACTCGATATCCACCAACAACTGGTTGCGCTCGGCCGGCGGGAAGAACTGGTCGCCGAGAAACGGGACCAGGAGGCAGCTCAGGGCCAGCACCGAATAACCCACCGCCAGGACCAGCCAGGGACGTTTGAGCGAGCCCTGGAGCGCGGCGCGATAGTGCGGCAGGACAGCCGCCAGTGCCTGGTCCACATACCGGAACAGGAAGAACGAGCGGACTTCGCCGCCCTCATCAAACCCTTTTTGGCCGCGCAGGACGTAATAACTGATGAGCGGTGTGAAAGTAACCGAGACCAGGAACGCGGCAGCCAGCGCCAGGGTGACCACAGTGGGCAGGCTCTTCATAAACTCACCCTTGTCGCCGCTGAGCAGAAGCAGCGGCAGGAAGGCGAAGATATTGATGAGCGTGCCGAACACCATAGGGTGGCGAAGGTGGAGCGGTCCAAGCCAGGCCGCTCGCAATCGCGGCTCGCCCAGGTGCAGTTCGCGGTTGATACCGTCGGAAGCCACCACCGGCACATCCACCAACATTCCCAGAGCGATAATGAGGGCGGCGATGGAGATTTGTTGAAGGGGAATGTGAAGCATTTGCATGCCGACCAGGGTCATGGCCACGGTCAGCGGAACGGCGGTAGCCAGCACCAGCGCCGAACGCCAATCCATCAGGAACAGCCCCACGATGATCACAATCACGACCGCCTCGATAAAGCATCGGACGAAATGATGGATACGATGTTCGACGGCGGTGGGTTGGTCGGACAGCAAACGGAACTCGATCCCTTCAGGGATGCGGGCTTTCATGGACGCGGCCACCTTCATGACGTCCTCGTTGAAGTGGCGAATGATTTTGCCGTCGCGCATCTCGACTGCCACCATCACCGCCCGGCGCGTATCCAGGGATCCGTCGTTGCCAGTGCGCCCGACAACATCCGCTTTGAAAGAAATGGGCGACTCATACATGCGGCGCACGTCGAATAAATCGCGCAAGTACACCGGAGCGCCCCCACGTCCCATGCCTACCACGGTGCCAAGCATGTCTTTTTCGGTTTTATATTCGCCGGAAAGTTGTACTGGGAAATTGTGTCCTTCAGTTCGCACCGTGCCACCGGCAATCACCGCGTTGCGGGCGGCGATCGAGCTCATCACCATTTCGGGGGTTAAGCCGTAACCGGCCAGATTGGCATCCGAAAAAAGCAGATACACCGTTTCCGGAACGATGGCGACCTTGGTTACTTTGCCAACGCTCTCGACTTGCTTGAGGGCATCCTCGAAATCGCGCGCCAGCAATTCGAGCGTGCGATAGCTGTAGCGCGGAGGGGCCGAAGCACGGATTTGGGGAAGTGCGTCTTCATCCCCCATCAACAAGATGGGCTGAGTGAAATCGGGGTGAAATAATTCGCGGTCGCTGCCGGTGAGCGTTCTGATGAAATCTGCAATGAAGCGCTCGATGTCGATCCGGCAGGCCTCGGTTTGCAGATCAGCCAAAATGAATGAATGGCCTTGAACCGTTCGGACATCCCTGGCGAGACCCGCTGCGCGAACTGCTGTTTCAACGCGGCCACGAAGCACCTCGAGATAATTTTCGTCCACGGACGGCAAGAATGCCGCCACGGCCGCGCGGTTGGTGCGGGGTATTCCCTGGCGCAACTCAGCCAAACTTTCGCGCAGCAGATTGGCCCGCGCCATACATTCGGCATCGGTAATGGGGGGAGTAACCAGCCCAAAGAGCAGCGTGATGGTATTGCCGAAATCGGTGTTCAGCCAGGGCGTTCGTGTCCCCTCGGGCAACTGCACTTCCTGGAGCTTGGCCCGCACTTTGTCCCACTCCTGATCAATGGTAGCTGTCGAGGAGGGAAGCTGTTTGATGGTCATGGTGGAAATGCCGGGCCGGGAAGTTGTCTTGATCTCTTCGATGGATTTGAGCTCGCTGATTTTGCGCTCGATAGGTTTGGACACCAACTCCTCGACTTTCGAAGCCGTCGCCCCCGGGAACGCGGTGACCAGCATGGCGGTGCGCTGCGGAATGGTGGGATCCTCCTGCTGGCCAAGCTTAGTGTAGGCCATACCGCCCCACACCAGCACCGCAATCAGCGCCAGCCAGCTCACCTGCCGGTATTCGACACAAAACTGGGCCAGACCGCCGGACTCAACTTTATTTTCGACTGACTTAGACATTGGAATCTGCTCCTTTCGTCGCTTACTTAGCTGCCAGATTGCCTGTGGCGACTTCGACAGGAGCGCCGTCATACAGGAAACTGGCTCCCGCGGTGACTACCTGCTCGCCTGCGCGCAGCCCTTCGGTAATAAGAATAGAGCTATTGAGAATATCCCCAGTCTTCACCGCCCGCGTCATGGCTTTGCCCTCCTGGACCACAAAGACGCCCAACTGCGATTGGCTGCTTGCGGCAGAAGGAGCATTGGTGACCAGGGTCACGAGCGCCGAGAGTGGAATGCAGACCGTGGGCATGGTCGGCACGGACGTGTCACCCACGTGAATCCGCGCCGTCATCCCCGAGCGCAACAAACCATCGGGATTGGGGACTTTGATCACCACACGAAACAAGCGGCCCTCGGTGCTGGCGGCCACCCCCACCTCCGAAACGCGGCCGCGAAAGGCCGGCAGACCCTCCAGGGCCGACACTTCCACGGGCACTTCCTTGCCGGGGGTGATTCGGCCGATCAACCGATCCGGCAGTCCCAATTCGACCGACATCAGGCTGGTGTCGGCAAAGCGCAGCACCCGCTGCCCGGGAGCCACGGTGACGCGGGAATTGACATAGCGCGTCAGGACAACCCCGTCTTTGGCAGCGACCAGACGTGAATCACGAAGATTTTGTTCGGCCTGATCCAGTTGGGCCTGGGCCGTGCGCCAGTCCGCTTCGGTCACATCGAGTTCCTGTTGGGAGATCGCGTCCGTAGCGCGCAATTTGCGAAAACGCTCGAGAGTTTTGCCCGCCAGGTCTGCTTTGGCTCGCGCCGAGTTCAAGGCATTGGTAAAGTCGGCCTGTTTCAACTCTGCCAGGACTGAGCCGGCTTTTAATGGCGTCCCCTCATCCCAATCCGTGCCGGCCGTTGGACCGACACTCACAAGAATCCCCCCGACTTTGAAGCTCAGGTCCGTTTCGTGATCAAATTTCACCTGGGCCAGGTAAGAAGCCTCACCATCGGAGCGCACATGGTCCATCGACTCGACCACTGTCGTGCGCACCAGAGCCTTCTCGGGTGGTCTGGCTACCGGTTTACCGCATCCGCCCAGGGCCAGGGCCGTGCATATCAACGCGAGACAAGCGCCTGCAATACCCGCCCAGCGGCGTATTGCTCTAAGAGGATTGATCATAAAAATTGTTGGATTTTTCATTTGCAATTTGCTTCCAAAAACTGGCTTTTGCAGTAGTCGTGCCAAGGGCCTTCGGGACCGCGAATGTGCTGAATTTCAGCGGAAAACAGGCTCGAAGAGCGACGTGTCCCGACCTTCGAAATTTCGAGGATTCGAAAAACAAATAATTGATTGTCGTGCGCTATACCATGCGAGGAGTTCATGCGACCTGCTTTCAGTGGGTCCGTGGGAGGCTTGTAGGCGTAGCAGGGCTCCGGCGAGGTCCGGGGCGACCACTCGGGGCCAAAGGCCCTTTGTTTCCCAAGGTCGAAACGCATGTTCATCAATCCCGTAATGCGCCAGGCGGGTTCCAACCTTCGCCAAAATTTTTGCCCGCTAAAGTTCTCGCGTGAGTTTTATTGGGGCTTAAGCGGCGGGACGACCAGCATGGATTTGAGGAATAAGATTTTTGGCGAACTATGGAAGGCTTCGGACGCATTAGGGAAGGAAGGAACACAACGACATTAAGGAGCAATGAGCCTCACCGTATTCATCACGTTCTGGCTTATCGTTCTGGCCCGGATCATTGACGTGTCTCTGGACACCATCCGAATGGTCTCGGTGGTTCAGGGCCGTCGCGGGTTCGCCGCAGTCCTCGGTTTTTTCGAGGCCGTTGTCTATATTTGCGCCGTCGCCAAGGTCCTCCTGAATATGAACCAACCTGTGTATGCTCTGGCTTACGGGCTGGGGTTCGCAACGGGGACTTACCTGGGAATGATGGTCGAGCAACGGCTGGCCTTTGGCAAACAATTGGTGTTTCTCCTAACCCCAAAAGGACCTGAGTTGGCCGCAGTCTTGCGCGCGGCGGACTATTTGCTGGCTGAACTCAAAGGTCGAACCGGAGATGGCGATTTGACAATCCTCTGCGTAGAAATTGCCCGACGAGAGGCGCAGAAGCTGATCCGAATCACCAGTGCCGTAGATGAACGCTGTGTGGTTATCGTGAACGACATCCGCCGGTCGGATTTTGCGCGGCGCGCACCACGCAAAGTCATTAAGCTCAAGCGTTCATAGCCGTTTCTTTATAAGAAGCGCGCCTGAGTACACAAAGGATCATGGTTTTTCGAAGGTTCGAAATTTCGCGCCTCACGCGACGAGTGGGTCAGAGCGGTTAACAGCTAGATTTCAGCACATTCTGCTTCGGGGAGCTAGTTGGCTCGGTCCATGCATAACCCAAGTCTTTAGGGAATTGCGTTCAAGAATATGAATAAAAATCGAGTCACCAGCGCCAAAGCGTGCATCGCGAATGTGGCGCAAGAATTTTGGCGAACCCCGAGAGCCCTCCGGCGCATTACGGGGGGAATGGACGACAGTTTTCGGCAATAAAAAGGCGCACAATGGAAATTCGAATTCATACTCAGTCAGGTTCGGTCGAGAGGTTTTTTCAGGACGACCCAGTGCTGGTCAAGGCGATGCTGAAAAGCATTCACTCCACAAAAGTGTTCGCCACCAATCTTATTACTATTGCGGGCGATTATTCCCTGACCACGTTTGTCGTCTCGAATGTCAACCGAGTGGACCTCGTCACTGGAGATTTTGCTTCCTGGAAATACCCGGGCGGTATTCTGGACGTGATCGAGGTATCTGAGGGTGAATTTCGGGAGCGAAGCCATCTGGACAACCCGGTGCTGCTGGAGCCGAGGCGGAGCCCGAAACAGACAGGCGAATTTGCCGTCGTTTTTGTGGAAGTGGAGATGACTGGCGGGAGCCGGATATTTCTCGCGGCCAAAATCATGATCGGCTTGCCTGCAGAACGACTCCAGCTCTTGCGTGGACTATTCTCTGCGGCCGCCATCCATTTCCGCATGCCTGAGGGTGGGACTGCGATCCTGAATCTCAAGAACCTCGTCCGGTTCACACTCAATCCCGGGCCCGATGTCACTCCTATTGACGCCTGGCCAGCGCACCATCTGACTCGGCGGCAAGAGTCTGTTGACCTCGCCGAAGCCCTTGCCCGAAAGGATTCAAAACTATGAAAACCCTGATTCCCGCCACAAGCAAGGCACGGCGGTCATTGGTGCCGATAACCTCCTTCGAATTCGAGACCTTCGAAGTTCATGTGCGGCCAGTAACGCGGCAGAAAGCTCTTCCGATTGGGGCCAGTTTGAGGACGGTGAAAGGCTATCGCCTTTCGAGACGTTGCAAAAACTTGCCCGAACCGATTAATGCTGTTCACGGCAGGAAAATCTTCATCTCGTCGCCCTCGATCCAGGGACCAGGGCCGATGCGCTTGCAATTAGAAGCGCGGCCGGCGCTTGCTCCGGCCGCGCTTCCTTCTGGCCAAGCCACAGAGGTTGAGATATGAGTGCCTCATATGGTCACATGTTGGGTGGAGTAGTGGGGGGCGACCATTGGTATCGCGGCAACTTCGAAGCGCGCGTGAATTACACGGGAGTCTTGCTCGCTGGAACAGACGTGCATGGGATCACCAACTTAGTCGCACAGTCGTCGGGCAGTACCGCCCGCTTGGGACCGGTGCGCGTATGCTTTATCGAACCCGGGAATAGGCTCGGGGGACTTTCGAGGTGCCCGGAGCTAACTTCCCCGACCCCTTCCACCGCGCTTTGGCTTGGATTTCGGCTTCTGGCGGGATATAACTTCGGCATTATGCCTGAAGCTGCCGAAATAACCCAAGTTCTGCAGGCCATTAGCCGCAGCGAAGAAGGCGCGGCCGATAAGCTGCTCCCGCTGGTGTATGCCGAATTAAGACGGTTGGCAGCCGCTCGAATGGCCAATGAGATGGCGGGCCAGACGCTTCAGCCGACGGCGTTGGTGCACGAGGCTTGGTTGCGGCTGGTGAAGGACGGCGATCGAACCTGGCAAAACCGCGGGCATTTCTTTGGCGCTGCCGCTGAAGCGATGCGCCGTATTTTGATCGAGCGGGCGCGCCATAGGTCCCGGCTTAAGCATGGCGGCGGCCAGTCGCGATTGAACATCGAGGATTTGGAACTGGCGGAGACCACACCTGACGACAAAGTTTTGCTGGTTGACGAAGCGCTGGCGCATCTGAAACAAGAAGACCCGGAACTCGAGCGGATCGTGGTGCTGAAATTCTTCGGCGGCATGAGCAACGCCGAAATTGCTGAGACCCTGG
Source organism: Verrucomicrobiota bacterium (assembly GCA_003176045.1). GTDB lineage: Bacteria > Verrucomicrobiota > Verrucomicrobiia > Limisphaerales > UBA8199 > PSRM01. Next base: position 19,116 of record PSRM01000278.1, read on the forward strand.
GACTTGCCAATCGCACGCTGGACCGGCAGTGGGCCTATGCCAGGGCCTGGCTGTTTCGCTATATCAGCGAGCAGAAGTAAACGCCAAAAATCTTCAACATTTTGGCGAAAGTGGTCCGCCTTTGTCGCATTAGAGTTCAATGAACAAATGAGCTCAAATTCGCGTGAGAAAGACCTGTTTTGCCAGGCGCTCGAAATCAGCGACGTGGACCAGCGGCGGCTGTTCGTCGAGCACGCTTGTGGCGCGGACAAAATCCTGCGCGCGCAGGTTGAGAAGCTATTAGCACTCTCAGAAAACGCCGGGCATTTCTTTAGCGAGTGCCGCTCGGCGCTTCAGGCAGCAGAGGGCGACGCGGACAAAGTGCTATCGGCGGCTGAATCGGCCTTGGGAACTGAGCCGGAAACCAAATACATCGGCCCGTATAAGTTACTCCAGAAATTAGGTGAAGGAGGATGTGGGGTGGTCTATATGGCGGAACAGGAGCAGCCGATTCGCCGCCGGGTGGCCCTAAAGATCATCAAACTGGGGATGGATACCAAAAGCGTGATCGCCCGCTTCGAGGCCGAGCGGCAGGCCCTGGCCCTGATGGATCATCCCAATATTGCCCGGGTCCTGGATGCCGGAGCCTCGGAAACTGGCCGGCCTTACTTTGTGATGGAACTGGTGTACGGGGTCAAAATCACCGATTACTGCGACCAGAACAGGGTGAGCATGAAAGAGCGGCTGCAGCTTTTCATTCAGGTCTGCAATGCGGTCCAGCATGCCCATCAAAAAGGGATCATTCATCGGGACCTCAAACCTTCCAATATAATGGTCACGATGCATGATGGAGTTCCCGTTCCCAAGGTGATCGATTTCGGGATTGCCAAAGCGACCGAGCAACGCCTGACGGATAAGACGCTCTTCACGTCCTATGCCCAACTCATGGGCACCCCCGCTTACATGAGCCCGGAACAGATGGAGTTGAGCGGCTTGAACCTGGATACACGAAGCGACATCTACTCCCTGGGTATATTGCTTTACGAACTGCTCACGGGGCGCACTCCGTTTGATACTACGGATCTATTGAAATTCGGGGTGGAGGAGCTGAGGCGCACAATTTGTGAGCGGGACCCGTTGAGTCCCTCGGCCAAACTCAAAACACTCAATAATGAAGAGTTAACCAAGACAGCCAGGAAACGCCAGGTAGAAGCCTCCCGCCTGGTTTCCCAGCTTCATGGCGATTTGGATTGGATCGTCCTGAAATGCCTCGAGAAGGACCGCACTCGCCGTTATGCGACAGCCAACGGCCTGGCAATCGACATCGAGCGTTATTTGCAGGAGGAAACTGTTCTCGCGCGCCCACCCAGCCGGTTGTATCGGTTGCAAAAGCTGGTGCGAAGAAATCGAATGGTGTTTCTGTCAGGAGCAGTTGCCATCGCCGCTTTGTTCCTGGGTACCCTCATTTCGACCCTGATGTTCGTTAAAGAGCGCCAGGCCCGAGCTGCCGAAGCGCGGCTGAGACGCGATGCCGAACTCCGGGCGGCGGCATCGCGTGTGGCGCAACTCGTTACCCAACGCCATTTCGAGGAGGCCGATAAATTCGTGGACAGCCTTCCTTTGAGTGCGCCATCGGTCGAGGTTACAGCCGAACTGCGTGCTTTGGGTGATTGGCACGCGATCCACGGCCGCTGGCCCGAAGCTGCCGCGCGTTTCGCCTCGGTCGTGAAAGTGAACCAATTTGATAATGCGGACCTGACTTCCCAGGATCGCTTGAAACTGGCTGCCTCGCTCCTTAGGTCAGGAAACTGGCAGGATTACGAACAATTTCGTCGGACCGAGGCAGCCAGGCTGAGTCCAACCAATATCTTTTCTGAATACCGGACTTTTAAAATCTGTCTGCTGCTCCCGCCTGATGCGATCATTCTGCCCTTGCTTTCGGCCTGCGCCCAAGTCGTGGAAAAGAGCTTCCCGGAGGACGGCCACATGCATCCAGGTTTGCATCGTTTGCCGGAATGGGCGGAAGTTCTGAGCTTGCTGGAGTATCGGCGCGGTAATTTTTCTCCGGCGTTCAACTGGTGCGATCGATTCCACGACCTTCCTGACTACAGCTCGGCACGCAGGGGCACAATGTCCGTAATAAAAGCGATGTCGGGCTGGCGGCTTGGCTGGCACCAATCGGCGATTGTGGACTGGGCCGTAGGAGTGGAATTAATCCAGGCCAAGTCGCAACAAGGCCTCGCACTGGGAAAAGCTGATGGTAACCTGTTCCCAGGCGCTGGGGAGGATCTTGAAGGATCGTGGGAGGACTGGATTATTGCGGATATTCTCCGGAAGGAATGTGACGCTCTGTTCTCGCAAACCGATTCAAGCTTGGAATTGCGTAGGGAACCCCAGGACATCCTCCCGCTTCTTTATCGAGATTTAGGTCAATGGCGCGCCATGCGGGGTGAATGGGAACAGGCGCGCGCCCGCTTCCAGGATCTTCAGCGGCTTTACCCTGCGGGCGCAGGAGGTGAGGCGATTGCGTACTTTCACACCAGCCTGGCTTTGCTCAAGTTGGGTGACGAAAAAGGTTTCGCCCGTGTCCGTGACGAAGCGCTCACCAGATTCAAAGATACAACCGCTTTGGACACTGGCAGGTATGTGATCAAAACAGCTTTGCTCCTGCCACTGGACGCCGGTTCTGCTTCCGCCCTCAACGGCTGTGCTGAGGTGCTCCGCAACGCTGTATCCAAGGCCAGTCCTTTTAAGCAGGGTGAATACGTTTCGGAAGCATGGGATGCGACGCTTCTTGCACTCCTGGAGTACCGGCGCGGTAATTACGCCAAAGCCATGGAATTTTGCCTGCAAAGTCTCCCGGCCTGCAAATACCACGCCTTGGCGGCAACCGCCAATCACGTCGTCACAGCAATGTGCTTTAGCAGACTCAACGATGAATCCGCCGCCCATTCAGAACTCGACAAGGCCAAAAGCCGCATCCAAACTGGGCTTGAAACCGGCTTCGATTCCTGGAACTGGCGTGAGTGGGTGTTTGTGCGATTGCTGCTCCAGGAAGCGGAGGGATCCAGTGCGCGTTCGGCCCGGCCCGAATCCGCAATAAACCACTAAGACTTATGGAACCGGCCAGCGACAAACGCTTCGATCCGCTTACGGCAACGCAGTTACTCCTGGAGGTTGCCCAGGAACATTTGCTCCAGCCAATCCTGAAGAAACTTGTTGATTTTGCGGTGGAGCGCACGGCCTTCGTTTTCTCTCAGGTCTGGATGATCGAAAAAGGCGACCTGTGCGCAACCTGTAAGTATCGGTCCGAATGTGCCGACCAGTCCCGCTGTCTGCACCTGGTGGTTGGTAGAGGCAGAGCGCTTCCGGGAGCCGAAAAGGGCCTCAGTCCATGTGAGGACCTCAATTCTCGTGTGCCGCTTAACCTGGGCCCGCTTGGAGAAGCGGTCGCCAGTGGTCAGTTAAAAGTGATAAAAAATCCGGATCAGCAGCCGATAACCGCCCCTGGGTTCGAGTGGTTGGGACCAGAGCGCATCGCTGAGTTCGGGATTTGCCCGATTAAGTTTAAAGGAGAGGTCTTGGGCGCTATCGTGAGCTTTAGTCCTCAGGATATGCCGGAGACACTTGCGCCCTGGAGCCGGATTTTCGCCGATCACATAGGCGCCGCCATTGCCAACGCGCGCGCGTTTGAAGAAATCCAGCGCCTTAAAGGCCAACTGGAACTGCAGAATGCTTACTTGCAGGAGGCCGTAGTCGAAGCCAAGGCATTTGGCGACCTGGTCGGACAAAGCTCGGCTTTGCGCCACATAGTCGGGCAGATTGATGTTGTGGCCCCCACGGAGGCCTCGGTCCTCATTCTGGGTGAAACTGGAACGGGTAAAGAATTGGTCGCTCACGAAATCCACCGCCGCAGTGCTCGCAAAGATGCGCCTTTGGTCCGCGTCAACTGCGCCTCCATTCCGAGGGAGCTTTTCGAAAGCGAGTTCTTTGGGCATATCAGAGGGTCTTTTACCGGCGCGGTAAAGGACCGTGCGGGACGCTTTGAGACTGCTGAAGGCGGGACCATTTTCCTGGACGAAGTCGGCGAAATTCCTCTGGACATCCAGAATAAGCTGCTGCGCGTTCTACAGGAGAAGCGCTATGAACGTGTGGGCGACGACCGGACGCGCCGGGCCAATGTGCGAATCGTGGCGGCCACCAATCGGGATTTGAAGAAAGCTGCCGCGGCCGCAAAATTTAGGGAGGACCTCTATTATCGGCTCAACGTCTTTCCGATTCACGTTCCGCCGCTGCGCGAGCGTATCGACGACATTCCGTTATTGGCGAAACATTTTGTCGAACTCTCTGCCAGGGAATTGAACTGTATCAAGCCACGCCTGACGAGGGCTGCAGTCACACGACTGCAGAGCTACGATTGGCCGGGTAATGTTCGGGAATTGCGCAACGTGGTTGAGCGGGCCGTGATTTTGGCTCGCGGCGGAGTTTTAGACTTCGACCTGCCTGTGTCAGGCCAACCCTCGCCGCCCGCTGGACCAAGTCACGGGCCCGTCTCGCCGGCTTCCAACCCGGCGCAGTCCAGATTCCTCACTGAGGCCGAGGTTGAACGCTTCGAGCGTGACAACCTCGTGGCGGCCTTGGAAGCTGCTAATTGGAAGATCAGCGGACGGGATAGCGCCGCAGAGCTTCTGGGCATCAAGCCCACTACTTTGCTCTCCAGGATGTCCAAGTGGGGTCTCAAGAGGCCCGAACGCGAGCCATCCTGAGTCACGTCGGCACCCTCGTTCAAGGCAGTCAGGCGCCGATCGGAGCGCGCATGGCCTCGTCCGCGTGTTTCTCTCACTGGCGCTCGCCGCCGTCCTCGTTCCCATCTCGTCGGCGTATCTGCCTGGACTGACGGTTATGCGACGATGGCTCGTCCGACGTTGACCCACCCACCAAAAGGGCTTCAAGTCGAAAAGTCGAAAGCACGAAAAATCGTAGCCTTTTTTTGGGATGATTCCGGAACCAGGAAATTGCTAAGTGGCGCAATTTTAAGGGGATCGGCGCATTACTGGAAGATGGCACAGAAGATGTATTTCCTTTTGAGTGGCGACCTAAAACGATCAGAAAAATGAGACTTTTAAGATGACGGCCAGCTCCATGAAGGAAAAGCTAAGCTCACACGAACCCTCCGTGGGCGAGAATGGGCGGTGGTTTGGCGCTCGCATACGCTCAGTTGTGCTACCGCTGCTGGCAGGGGCGGGCATCTATCTATGCTACCGCATGGCCCAGCCCTGCATCCCATCTCTGGTCTGGGCGGGCGCCCTGGCCCTTGTCTTCACGCCGTTGCATCGCTGGATTGAGGCCAGGATAAAAAGACCAAGTCTGGCGGCGGCGTTTTCTCTTGTGATCGTTGGATTACTGGTGGTGGCTCCGGCCACCTGGTTCGCTCAGAAGGTCGCCGAACAAGCCACCTCGGTCCCGGAGAACATCCAAAGGCAAATCGCTGCCGGTAAGTGGCACCTGGCCGGCGAGAAACATCCGCTCTTTGCCCGCCTGCTGATACGGATCGAGCAGCAGATCAGTTCGCCCGAAAACGCCTCCATGGCAACCATTTGGCTCAAAGGCGTGCTCTCCAGGTTGATCAAGGAATCCGCTGTTGCGGCGGTTCAGGCCAGCCTCACGTTGTATTTCTTATTCTATTTCTTGCGCGATCGAGTTCGTGTGCTCAAGGCCATCCGCTCCTTCTTGCCCCTGAACGAGGGCGACACCAACACACTCTTTTCCCGTGTCAACGACACGGTTCACGCAACCCTCTACGGCATGCTCGCCCTCTCCGCGCTCCAGGGAGTATTTGGCGGCCTGATGTTCTGGTGGCTGGGAGTTCCTTCACCCTGGTTCTGGGCGCTCGTAGCGGCCATTTTTGCGTTCGTGCCGGTGCTGGACACCTTTGTGCTTTGGCTCCCGGCAGCGGTGTATCTCGGGCTCGAAGGCAGATGGGGAGAAGCTCTCGGCGTGGCTGTGCTGGGTAGCCTCCTGGTCCGCGCGATCGAGAATTTCCTTTATCCGGTCCTGGTGAAAGACCGCCTCAAGGTCCCCTCGGTAAACATTTTCATATCCCTCGTCGGCGGCCTGCTCCTTTTTGGTTGGAGTGGACTCGTGCTCGGGCCAGTGATCCTTACGCTTACGAGCGCTTTGTTAGAGCTTTGCGCAAAGCGATTCGGTGAACGTCGGCCGGAGATCTCGAGTTCGAATGGGCCGGAGCCATGCGGAGCAGCCGCGGCACCGGCGCTGAGGTAAACAATATGAGGAAAGCTTCACTCAACTTCAAAATGCCGGCCGGGTCCGAGCGGCCCCTCTCGAACAGTCAGTTCAGATGTGGGCCTCAGCCGGTCATAACGAAGCAAACTTTTCGAGTAACTGCTTCCCGCGACGGCGACAGGGATGCGCCTTTCGAGCCCGGTTGGGAAGCCGAAAAAAATTGCATCCCTGCCGGCACCTGGCGGTCAGGACTTCCCGAGGGCGGCAAGAAGGGGCCGCGGGTTTCCGCGATGGGCTTTCTCGCGGCGTTGGTCCTCTTGCTTGTTGCTTCACCTTTTGTTCGAGGCTTAAAGGGAGGCCAACTCTGGGAAGCGGTCCTTTATACGTTTGTTATGTGTACAGGCTTAACCGCAAGCGGTTCACGCCGGAAATTAACGTTCGCGCTCGGCAGCCTCGCCCTTTGCGCTATATGGTTAAACCAACTTTGTCCCCAGAGGTGTCCGGCCTTGACCTTTATTTTACCGGCAATGACGTTCCTGGCAATTGTCATTGCCTCTCTGTTGCGCTTCAGTCTTCGGGCCAAAAGGGTGGATGCCGAGGTGCTTTGTGCCGGTATTTCCGTTTACCTCATCCTTGGATTGCTCTGGGGTTTAGCCTACGCGTTTGTGGCCCAAATGGATCCGAAAGCCTTCTTGTTCAGCAGCCACTCGGCGAGGGAGGCGACGATGAGCGGCTTCACAACTGTTTACTTCAGCTTCACAACTCTGTCGACCCTGGGCTACGGCGACATCACACCAGCTAGCGATATTGCGCGGATGCTGGCCATGGTAGAGGCGATGACCGGCACACTCTTTGTCGGTGTTATGATCGCACGCCTGGTCTGCCTTTACTCCGCTTCCATACACAGACATACACTTGCGCACAGTGACGGCGAGGACAATAACAAGCAATTGTCAGTCCTATGATCACTGGCATTGACAATTTGGTTGTAAACAATGGCGGAACGACGACGAGATCCGCCTGGGCGCGCGCTCAAATGTTTCCCGCACAGCAATCATGTGCTTCACGAGCATCGTTTCCCCAGGTGCCCGCCACTGCCAGAACGCGAACCCGGCTCACTGACCTGCTATTCTGGTTTTTTTTCGTTACCGATGTTTTCGCTGCTTGCTATTGGCCCATCTCGCGACTGGGTGAGCTGGTGGCGCCCTTGAGGATTTTGCCGCTCAACACACTGGGGGGCCTCGCCCTGCTCTTTAGCGCACTGCTAACGGGGGTCGTGGTCAGGGCTACTGTCTTGCTGCTGAAGCGCAGAGGATAAGGTCTCGCGCTGGAGGCATCTACCAGCTCTCCCACCCTTGGCCGCAAGGAGCGTTTTCCGTGGACAAACGGACAGCCAGCGACTATGGCCCGCAACCGAATACTTGCGCGGCACCGGTGAGAAATATCAAGCGTCTTTTCCCCAAATCGAAGCTCAATTTGATTCACCGCGCCTCGTTTGGAGCCCGGCTTGTTGCAGGTCAAAAGCCGATGTCTGTTTCCAGAACTGGATTCGCCGTTTCCGGCGATCCTTTTCTGGCGCATCCACAACAGGAACGTCGCATTAACAAACGATGGCACAAAGCAGATCGACACAATTGCGATTATGAATCTGAAAAATTTTTGGGGACGACATAGGGCACAACGCTGGCCGTTAAGCGCCGCGGGACCGATCAAAGCAAGCCCGCCGAAGCCGTTTCAACCGCTGACGCGTGATGAATCCTTAGCGGTTGTGACTGCTGCGACCGATTGGTTTACCGAGGAAGTCAGAGCTATGCACGCCATGCCCAACGGACCGTCCAGGGAGCACCGCAGAGCGGAGTTGCGCGCGCGTCATCAATCCCTGGTGAGAGATTACCAGCGCCTGCTCCGAGGACACAACAACTGAGGCACCTCATGAGGATTTGGATTTATAAACTACGGCTCTCCACAGCCATCTTCATGTTGATGACGGCCAGGTCTGCCATGGCGGTTGAATCGAACACCGCAACCGAGGTCCGCCAGTCGCGCGATAAGACGATAGCCTCCCTTCATCAAGTTCCCCCGCTGCCTTTCGCCACAAAATGCGAAAGCCTGGCGCCGGTGGTCGAGAAAGTTGCACCTGCTGTCGTGCGGATTGTCACGGCCTTTGACCCCAACAGTCCCGCTAATCTGGCCAGTCGCGCACAAAATCCTGTGCAGCGTTACACGGCCCGCCGAGCGCTTGGCGCACGTTCTCAACGCCCGCTGGAGCGCGGGCTTGGGGCCGGTGTCATTGTGACCGAAGATGGCTACATCCTGACTAGCAGCCATGTTGTTGATGGCGCAAGCGTATTGGAAGTGACTCTGCAGGACAGGCGCGAATTTAAAGCGAGGCTTATCGGAGTGGATAACCCGAGCGATATTGCCCTGATAAAAGTTGACGCTAACCACCTGCCCACGCTCCTTCTGGCAGAAAGCCGCAATGTCCGCGTCGGCGACCTGGTACTGGCGATCGGTCATCCCTTCGGGATGGGCCAGAGCGTGACGCACGGGATCGTTAGCGCGATTGACCGTGGTGGCATGGGAATCGACGATTTCGAGAGCTTCATTCAGACTGATGCCCCCATCAACCCCGGCAACTCGGGCGGTGCGCTGGTGGACAGTACGGGGCGCCTCATCGGCATCAATACCGCTATTCTGAGCAGCTCCGGGGGAAACCTGGGCATAGGCTTTGCAGTTCCGTCAGACTTGGCTCAAAAGGTACTGACCGACCTCCTGAAGCATGGGTACGTGGTCAGAGGCTATCTCGGAATCGACGCTCAGGATCTGACGCCTGAACTCGCCAGAGAGTTCAAAGTTCACTCAGTTGACGGTGTCCTCGTAGGAGCAGTGACGCAGACCGGGCCCGCCGAGAAGGCCGGAGTTCAAGTCGGAGATGTCATAACGGAGTTCAACGGCAAAGAAATTCTTGATTCCCGCCAGTTGAAATTCCTGGTGGCAGAGGCCAGGCCCGGTCAGCCGCTCTCGGTCAAAATTCTCCGCAACGGCTCGCCGGTGGTCCTCCCGGTCACGATCGGTCAGCAGTCCAAGGACGAGATCTTCGCCAAAGTGGACTGGACGCTCGAGGAACTGGATCCCAGCGTCTTGCACAGTGTGATCCTGGGTGAACTCAACGGCGAACTCAGACAACAGCTCCAAATCCCCCGAGACGTGAAAGGTGCAGTGGTGCTGGATTTGCACGCATATTCCGCTGCCGGCCAGGCTGGTTTGCGGCCCGGGGACGTGATCCAATCGCTCAATCGCCAGGACGTTAGCAACGCTGCGGAAGCGACGGCATTGGCGCAAAACGCCAGGCATAGGCGCGTGCTACTCCGGGTGTGGAGCACCAGCGGCAGTCATTTCATTCTCATTGAAGGCTGAGGTATGAGAGCGTCCCCAAACATCCTGCGAAATTCCGAGTCCTTCAGCTTTTTGAACTCGGCGCAAACTGGTCAGTTGATGCGCAACATCCTCTCTTTCAGGGCCTTACGTTATTGCCGGCCCCGTGGCACAGGCTGTGCATATAGCCTTGTAATGCTAGAGAAAAGCGAAAATTTGAGCATCCAAAATGACGCGCTCCCACTGGTCGCATCCAGCGATTTCGAGGCGTCGGTTCTAGAGTCAAAGCAACCGGTCCTGGTTGAGTTTTGGGCTCCCTGGAGCCGGGCATGCCTGGTCCTCGATCCCGTGCTTCGGGAACTGGCCGACGCCTGCGCAGGCAAGATCAAGTTGGTCAAGGTCAATGCTGATGACAGTCTCGATCTCAGTCTTTGCTACGAAATTCAGTCGGTGCCAACCCTGCTTTACTTCGTCCGGGGAAATCCTTGTTCGCGCATTGTCGGCACCGCGACCAAAGAAGCCATTCTGGCAAGACTCAAACCAATTCCTGAGTAGCGTATGCGCCCACTTCTGATTATCGGACTTTCTTTCCTTAATGCGCTGTGGCCGAAAGCATGATTATGAACTCAGCCTTTAACGGTGAATCACGCGTGGCGCAATCCAACGGCGCCGTACCGCAAAAGTGCCCCGTTTGCGCCGATCCGATTACTGAAAGCTGTTTCTGCAAAATCAATCGCCCGGATGGACGAACAATAATGCTCTGCTGTCCCTCATGCGCGATTCAATACATTGACTCGGCACGACCGCCCGCCAATTCGGCTGAAGAAGAATTGCGCGCCTTTGAGAAGAACGATCACTTTTTCATTGGAGAGGAGAAACCATGGTCATGAATGCTGCCGTCCTCAACCTGGCAAACCCCAAATCTGAGACTCCATTCAGGCCCCGGGCGCTGGATGAATCTCCGTCCATGTGGAAATTCTTGCACTTTCTCCGGGAAGCGCACAGCGCACGCAAACGCCATGCCTGCATAACCTCAGGCACACCGTCGCTCGCTCCTTTCGCCAGTCAATGACCACAACCGCCTCCACCCCGAATCTACTGATTGAGCGCACCTCTCCGGAGGTGTTGGTCGCCCGCATGTCTGGAAACTGGCAACGGCGAGCCACGCTACCGGGCGTGGATCTTGTTCGAGAGGCATTGAGCAAAGACCCACCCGCGAAATTCCTGGAATTTGACACGGCCGGCCTCACCGGCTGGGACTCACGTTTTGTGGCGTTCATCAGCCAGTGCGCCGCGATGGTGCGCGACCGCCACATCGAACTCCAATTCGACGGACTGCCGGAGGGAGCGCGACGATTCCTGCGCCTGGCCCAGGCTGTGGCCAGGAAGGCAGACGCCCAGCGCACCATAGCCAAAGCCACTTTCTTCCGAAGTGTAGGCGAGCGCACCATTCAAGGCTGGGAGGGCATACGGGGCCTTTTCTCGTTTTTGGGCCAAAACCTCATAGCGCTCGCGAAGCTGCTCCGGGGTCGCGCGCAGTTTCGCTGGGCCGACGTCCTTCAGGTCATGGAACAGACCGGTCCGCAGGCTTTGGCTATAGTGGCAATGATCAATTTTCTTGAAGGACTTATCCTGGCCTTTGTGGGTGCCGTTGAACTGGAACGGTTCGGTGCCTCCATCTATGTGGCCGACCTGGTGGGCATCGCCACGGT
>PSRM01000064.1 GCA_003176045.1 Verrucomicrobiota bacterium
GACCTTTTAAGCTGCTGCCTTGCAAATCAATGACTTACGTACTCCACCCCCCTCCAACCATGAAATTTCGGCTAAGAGGGGGTACAGGAGCGCGGCATTTACTGCCGCTTCAAGTTCCGCAGCGCGACGACGGACGGACCTGGTAACCCGGGCGCTGTCGTGCGTTCGGCGCGTGAAGCGGCATAAATGCCGCGCTCCGTTCCCCCGGCAGCCGCAGGTCAGGTAAGGAGATGCGCTCAAGTCAAAAGGGCTAGTGACAAAGTCTGTAGGGCAGGCTTTCCAGCCTGCCGGTTGCGACGCTTTCCAGCGTCGCGACCGTGAAAAGCGGTGGTTCAGGGGGCTGAAAAGCCCCCTGAACCGGCAGGCTGGAAAGCCTGCCCTACAGTGGTGGACTTTGTCACTGGCCCTGGAAGAAAAGTTAAGAAGAACTTCCATAAAGAAAGTCTTGACAGGCTCAGCTTTTTTTGCAAAAATTCACTTAACTGACACAACCAGATACCTAAGAACCAATCTTTATCCATGCGTTCACCGATTCACCTCGTCGGTCTCAAGCATGTTGTCTCCCGGCCAGGGCTCGGGGCGCTACTGCTGTCTCTCGCGTTGGTCCAAACCAAAGCGCAGGTTATGACCGACCAAAACTCGACTGCGTCGGTGCATCCGGCCAATCAGTCCGGGATGTTTTCCTGGACGGTGGACGGAGGTAACCAACTTCAACAGCAATGGTTTTGGTATGCTTTGGGACCGCGAGGGGGATCCACGCCTCCTGCGTCTATTGATACCTTGCCCCTCACGCAGGATGCTCAACCGACTCCGAACACTTTGAATCTGGGGTATCAAGGCAACGGCTTCTTGTTGACAATCGGATACACTCTGACGGGCGGGGCCCCCGGCAGCGGCGTTTCGGACATTGGAGAGTCCATTCGCATTCAAAACCAGACGGGAAACACGCTGCCGATTATCTTTTATCAATATTCGGACTTCGACCTCAACGGAGCGCCAGGGACCGATACTATTACTTTGTCCGGTCCGCCGCGCGGCGGGTTCAATGATGCATTTCAAACGCATGGGCCTATCAGTATGAGCGAGACGGTGGTTACGCCGCCGGCAAACGAGGGCGAGGCGGCAACAGAATTCTCAACATTGGCAAAGCTCAACAACGGCTCCGCACCGGTCGTGCTTAACAATAATGCTACTGCGAGTGGCAACGTGACGTGGGCGTTCGAGTGGGACCTGAATATCGCTCCCGGCGGCACGGTGCTTATCAGCAAGGACAAGAACCTTCAGGTGCCGGAACCATCTGCGCTCGCGTTAGTGGGGCTCGGTATTCTTGGCCTGGCACTGCGAAGAGGGCGCTTTTCTAAATAATTTAAGTGGCTAGCTGTTTTTGCAAAAAAGGCCGATGAAAGTCGGTCTTTTTTGTTATTCGTGGGCTGGTTTCGTGAGGCATTATTCAAGACTTGCGCACCGCCAAACCCCTCTTCGGATTTGGGTTTCTGAATCCCGGGACGACAGACGAAGTGGTTCTGTCGTCCCTAACGGGACTTATTTGCCGCCGGACCAAGTATCCCAGCGTTTGAAACGCTGGGCTATTGTCTGCCGTCCCTCCGGGACTATGATGAACGGGCGCCGACACTTCTGATCGCACATGTCCAGCAGGACGCTCTTGACATTGAGAGCGTTCCTCGATATAAACTGCACTACGTAGTTGCCACACAGTACACAGTACAACCCCGCTGTTCCACCTCTGACCTCCATGAAACCTATTCTGTTTTGCCGGCTCACGGCAGGTATTTTGCTCCTCTGCCGGACCATGGCACTCGCGCAGCCTTATACCGTCACTACCATTGCCGGCTCGGCGATAAATCCAGGGACAGTTGACGGAACCAACAGTGCGGCCGCGTTCACCGCGCCCGCGGGTCTTGCGCTGGACAGCAGCGGAACTGTGTTCGTCACGGACGGCGACTCACTGCGCACCGTTACAAATGTCGGGACTAACTGGGTAGTACAGACAGTGCTCGGGATTATAAACATCCATGGCTTTGTGGACGGCACGAATTCGGTGGTGCGCTTCAACGACCCTTGGGGTGTCGCTGCGGATGCCGCCGGCAATCTCTACGTGGCCGACACTAAGAATAATGCCATCCGCAAAGTCTTCCGCGCGGGCACCAACTGGATGGTCACCACCATTGCCGGACCCGCTCCGCAGTTCAACGCTCCTTCAGGAAGCGCGGATGGGACGAACAATTCTGCCCGATTCAATAGACCCATCAGTCTGGCTGTGGATTCCGCTACAAACATCTATGTGGCCGACACCTCGAACCAAACCGTACGCGCGATATCACCCCTTGGGACCAACTGGGTCGTGACTACAATCGCTGGCTCAGTTGGCTCTGCCGGAAGCGCCGATGGAACAAACAGTAACGCCCGGTTTTCCTTGCCCAATGCCCTTGTTGCGGACCCCAGCGGCAATCTCTTCGTGGCTGATTTCGGGAACAACTGCATTCGAAAGATGAGTCGCTCCGGCACCAACTGGATTGTTACCACCTTCGCCGGCTCAACCAACGCCGGCTCTGCCGACGGCATGGGGACCAATGCCCGGTTTAATGCGCCTCAGTACGTCGCCCTGGACAGCACAGAACATCTGTTCGTCGCAGATTTCGGTAATTCCACAATCCGCAGGATTTCCCCAGCGGGCTTGGTTACTACCGTGGCAGGGATGCCGGGAGTGTCCGGCAGTTCTGATGGCACTGGCAGCGCAGCCCATTTCGGCCAGCCCTATGGTATCGGCCTGAATTCATCCGGGACTGTATTCCTTGCCGATTTCTCCGGCTACGCCGTACGCCAGGCCCAGTTGGCGCCCATCCTTCAAATTGGCCGCAATGGCCATCAAGTGGTGGTTTCCTGGCCGCTGGGACTGACGAATTACGGATTGCGAGTCACTCCTCAGTTCAATCCACCTGCATGGAGCGGTGATATTAGCACTGGCATCGCCCTGATGGGCGACTGGTGGACGCTCACCAACGCAAGCCCGGGTTTCTACCGGCTGCGCCATCCATAACGGCTCTTCAAAGGGGAGCGCGGACTGCCGTTTGCGCGGACGGAAGACTTGTAATACATTTATTACAAGGAGGTTTATGGGTAGCGAGGCTTCTGTAAAAATCGAGAGCGAAGGTTCAGCACACGACCAGACAGAGCGCGTTTGTCCGGGTTTGTCCGACCTGAGGCTGAAACGCATTCTTGTTCCGGTGGATTTTTCGCATTGTTCACGCAAGGCGCTGAATTACGCGGTGGCGTTCGCCAAATCATTCCAAGCCGAAATCATTTTGTTGAATGTGCCCGAAACTGCTCCGGTGCCGCCGCATCAGTTCGTGGTGGAAACAGGGGATCTGGAAACCGAGTTGCGAAAGCAGGCAGCCAGCCAGCTTGCCCAGTGGAGGCAGTCAATTCCTCAGGAAATCAGCGCCAGGACAGTGACGCTCGCGAGCCTGGCTGCGGACCAGGAAATTGTAGATCTGGCGCGGGAGAATGACGTGGATTTGATCGTGATGGGGACTCATGGCCGCAAGGGGATAGCCCACTTGCTCATCGGCAGTACGGCGGAAAGGGTGGTTCGGAATGCGCCTTGCCCGGTGCTGGTGGTGCGGTTGCGGGAGCATGATTTCGTCGCCGAGGGCGCAGTCCAAAGTCCAAGGTCCAAAGTCCAAAGTCGAAAGAGCCAACGCCCGAGTCGAGGACCTGTGGCGATTCAAGCGGTGGCGCGCGGCCGGGGCTTGCTGCGGGCCAGGGCACCCGCGCTCCGTCATCGGAAAGTGCACAGTCCACGCTCCAGAGTCCGCAGTTCACAGGCCGGAGTTCGAAGGCGTGTTGTGGGAAAGGAGTAAGCGTGGGAAAGAGCAGGAGCCGGAGTAGCGGGACCAACCGGAGGGCACGGCGGAAACCAAAACGTCGCTGGTCGGCGGAGGTTATGCGGCGCAGTGATGCGCTGGATCTTGAGTCGGGCGTTTTCAAGCGTCAAAGCCCACGGCAAATTGCCTTCTCGTTGAAACGGTCGGCGCAGCGGAGCAAACGGCGGAAGGCGGGACCATTTCAATCAGCTATGTCCATGCTCAACTTCTATATCAATCGTGGCGGGAAAAACATGCCCGCCAGCCGCAAGCATGTGCTTGAAAAGGCGAAAGCCGAGTTGCGGAAGGTATTTGGGCGTTCAGATTAAACTGGCGCGAATTTCGCTTTATATTAGCGTCAATTCGCGTTTGCCCGCCTGGCCCGGGCTTCGCGGTTAACAACTTACAAACCAGCTATGAACCAACTCCCTAAAGGCGAAGACGTCCGCAAAGCGGACCATCCGATTGAAAAAATCTTTCTTCAGCGCTGGTCGCCGCGGGCGATGAGCGGCGAGCCGATCAGCGAGCAGGAGATGCTGACGCTTTTCGAAGCGGCGCGCTGGGCGCCTTCGACCTACAATGAACAAGAATGGCGTTTTCTCTACGCCAGGCGCGAGACACCGCATTGGCTGGCGTTCTTTGATTTACTGGTGGAACGCAACCAGGCGTGGTGTGCCAAGGCGGCTCTATTGTCGGTCATCGTCGCACACAAGGTTTTTGAGTCGAATAAGAAGCCGAATCCAGTTCATGCGTTCGACTCCGGCTTGGCGTACGAGAACCTGGCGTTGCAAGGGGCGGCCATGGGCCTGGTGGTGCACGCCATGCAGGGATTTGATTTTGAGGGCGCGCGCAAATCGCTGGCCGTGCCGGATGACTATGCGGTTTGCGCGATGTTCGCAGCGGGCAGGCCTGGCAATCCCGGGGACCTGCCGGCGGAAACGCGCGAAAGGGAGAAGCCGTCGTTGCGGAAACCGGTGAGGGAGATTATTTGCGAAGGAAGCTTTAAATGATTTTAAATCTAAACCGCGGAATACGCGGAATACGCGGATAAAGGAAAGGGAGGCATTTGATATGAAGAAACGACACGAACGACGGCTGAGCCGCAGAACATCTGTTAGAAATTCGAAACCGCGCAGGATGCGGCGAGAGCTTGCTTCAGGGCGAAAGGCGCCCAGTCCGTTTCAGGTGATAAGCTCTCGGACTGCTGGTCAAAGCGACGGGAGGAAAGTTCAAACACGCGGACCTGCCTTCGCCGAGGCTACGGCGGGCAAGCAAGCTATTCGCGCTCCCACAGAAGAGCGGGCGTTTCGTTTTTGGAAATAAACGAGCGGCAGGAAAAGCCTCGGTGCGTGGGGTTGACGGAGATTCGCGGGCCGTATTATACGCCGATGGGAAAGCGGTATCTGGAGGATTTACTCGAGACGATGGGATCGAGCGTATCATTCCACTCTTCCATCATTCCATCATTCCCTTTTTCCATCATTCCGTTACGTTTCCGGCATGTCTGGAGCAAAATCGAAACAACTCTTTGCGGACGCTTTGAGATTTATTCCAGGTGGCGTGAATTCGCCGGTACGGGCATTTCGGGCGGTAGGCGGGGAGCCATTCTTCGTGAATCGCGCGAAAGGCGCGCGGATTTGGGACGTGGATGGAAACGAATACATTGACTACGTCGGCACATGGGGCCCTGCAATCCTGGGGCACGCGCATCCCAAGGTAATTCAAGCGGTGCAGGCTGCGGCGGCCGATGGCACGAGTTTCGGAATTCCGAATCCATTGGAGTTGACGATAGCGCGAATGATCTGCTCGCGCGCGCCTGGGGTCGAAAAAGTGCGCATGTGCAACTCGGGCACCGAGGCGACGATGTCCGCTATCCGCTTGGCGCGCGGATTCACCAAACGAGACAAGATCATTAAGTTTGATGGGTGTTATCACGGGCATTCGGATTCGCTGCTGGTGAAGGCAGGCTCGGGCGCGCTCACAATTGGCAACCCGGACAGCGCGGGCGTGCCGGCTGCTTTTACGCAGCACACCGTTGTTCTTCCATACAACGATCAAGAAACCGTCAAAAGTGCTTTCACCGCGAATAAAGGCCAAATCGCGGGGATCATAGTCGAGCCGGTGCCGGGGAACGCGGGCCTTTACCTGCCCAAGTCTGGTTATTTGGAGTATTTGCGAGAGGTCACCAGGGCCGAAGACGCGCTGCTCATTTTTGACGAGGTCATGACGGGCTTCCGATTGGCGCCAGGAGGTGCGGCAGAGCGTTTCGGCATTACTCCAGACCTGAGTTGCTTTGGCAAAGTGATTGGGGGAGGTCTGCCAGTGGGAGCGTTCGGGGGACGCGGCGAAATTATGGATTGCCTGGCGCCTTTGGGACCAGTTTACCAGGCAGGCACGCTGAGCGGCAACCCCGTCGCCATGGCGGCAGGCATTGCGACACTCGAAGAGTTAAACTCCCGATCCTACGATCGGCTGGAACAACTCGGGGCCGCGCTGGAAGCGGGAATGAAGGACGCTGCGAAAAGTTCCGGCATACCGGTCCAGTTCAACCGTTGCGGATCCATGTTCTGCGGTTATTTCGCGAGCGAGCCCGTTCACAATCTGTCTGATGCCATGAATAGTGATCGCGAGCGGTTCAAAAAGTATTTCCATGGTATGCTCGTTGAAGGCATTTACCTTGCGCCGTCACAATTTGAAGCCGGTTTCCTCTCGACGGCGCACACGGAGGCGGATGTTGAAAAGACGGTGAGTGCGGCGAGCAAAGTGATGAAGGCGCTGAAGGGTTAAATGGGTTAAATGAGTTAAATAAGTTGAATAGGTTAAATGGTTACATGGGGCGGCCATGATCTCAGCGAAAGACATCAATATCCTTCGTTCAATTGCACGAGCGGGAGAAGATTACGACACGATCAAGCGATTGATTAGTGAAACCGGCTGGGAAATTGATGAAGACGAAACCACTCTTGGCTTTTTGCGCATCTACATTCCGGACATGGTGGATAAGTATTACCGATTAATTGTCGGGTATCGAGATCCTGACCGTCCGCCTTATTCCTTGTTATCGTTTTACATTTTTCCTGGTTCGGAAGAGCAGATCCCGGGGTTCAATACGGCTTTTCAGCAGACCGCTAAAATACTTGCAGGCCGCTTCGGGCCGCCGGCTTTGACGGGCGATCACCGATTGTCATTTCGCACTTGGTCCTATATGTACCAAAGGTGGTCACTGCCTGAGGGCGAGTTCACTTTGATCCAAGATGAGTTCGATATTCAGGAGGGCTTGGACATCACTCTCTGGGTACAGCCAGTTGGTACGCCCATTGAAGAAACTGCGCATTTATGACTGAAGTCGAAAAGCCATGCTGGACTGGGTTTTGGCCTGCGATGTTCGAGGACGAGGACGAATCGCGATGAGAATTCTGGCGCTTGATCCCGGGACGAGGCGGATAGGGGTGGCGGTGAGCGATGAGGGGAAAATGATCGCGCAACCGCTGGAGTTTATTCCGGCGGAGCCACCCGAGGGCGTGACGGCACGGCTCAAAGAATTAATCGCTGAAAAGCAGGTGGAGCTGATTCTCGTAGGTATGCCGCGGAACATGGACGGCAGTTACGGGCCGGCAGCGACAAAGGCGCAGGGGTTGGTGGACGCGATTCAGGCAGCGGTTGACGTGCCGGTCAAGACCTGGGACGAACGGCTTACCAGCGCTCAGGCAAACCGCCTACTGATCCAGGGCAAGGTGCGTCGGGACAAAAGAAAGCAAAAGGTGGATGCGATCGCGGCGGCGATTTTCTTGCAGAGCTATTTGGATGCGAGGGGTGAAACGTGAAACGTGATGCGTGAAACGTGAAGGGGAGTTCAGCCGTCAAAAGTTCTCTAGCACGTGGTAAACCCAGTAGAGATTAAGAAAAAGATTAGGATTAAGATTAAGATGCGGACATACCAGCGGCGCGGGCTTTCTTTTCACGTTTCACGTTTCACGTTTCACATGTCCGTTTCACGTTTCAAGTTTCAGGGATGAAATTCAAACTCACTATCGCCTACGACGGCACCGCTTACTCGGGCTGGCAGCTTCAGAAAATAGGCAGAGGCGTTCAGGAGACGGTGGAGGAGGCGCTGGGCAAACTTTTTCCGAGCCGGCCGCGGGTGCACAGTTCCAGCCGCACGGACGCGGGAGTGCATGCGCTGGGCATGGTCGCTCACTTCGAGGTGCCTTCCAGGGAATGCAAAATGACGCCAGCCAAGCTGGTGCTTGCTTTGAATGCGTGGCTGCCGGAGGACATTCGGGTGATGTCGGCTGCTCGCGTCGCGGAGAGCTTCCATGCGCGCTTTCAAGCGACCAGCAAGCAGTACCGTTACTTTGTGTGGAACCATGCGGCCATGAATCCTTTGATACGCCAGAGCGCGTGGCATGTGCCCCGGCGGCTTGATTTGGAGGCGATGCGCAAGGCCGCGCCCCTTTTTGTGGGCAAGCACGATTTTCAATCCTTCGCCGCAAATCCTGGGTATGCGAAAGAATCTACCGTAAGGAACTTAACCCGCTGCGAGATTCAACGCCGCGGTCCGCTCCTCACGTTTATCATCGAAGGGGATGGCTTTCTTTACAAGATGTGCCGCGGGATCGTCGGGACGCTGGTGCAGACGGGGCTGGGCAAATTTCCGGCGCGCACCGTCAAGGGCATGCTGGCCAAAAAAGATCGCCGTTGCGCAGGGATGAGCGCGCCGGCACAGGGATTGGTACTTTGGAAGGTTACATACGGCAGCAGCCGAAAGTGAAACCTCAAACATCAAACATCAAACTTCAAATGAACTTCAAGCACCAAGCATCAAATACCTGACTTCGTAGGACGCGGAATTTCATTAACACCTGGCTTGAGCCAGGTGAACAGAGATACGAAAGCTGCAAAAGCTGTTTCACCCGAATATTTCACGCCCGGAGCGCCGGGTGAGGGCACCCGGCCTACAGGAGCACCGGTTTTGACTTGTAGGCCGCGTGCCCTCACGCGGCG
>PSRM01000149.1 GCA_003176045.1 Verrucomicrobiota bacterium
ACCCGGTTCAAGCCCGCCGCGCGCGCTCCACGACCCATCACTTGCCTCATCGCACCGACGGTAAATAATTGGCCTACGCCCATCTCGGCAGCGCGGCGGCCCACTTCTTCATGGGCGGCCTCGCTCTGCGCGCCCAACTCGGCCATCTCGCCGAGCACTGCCACCCGCCGCCCTTTGCACGGCAGCTCGATAAGCGTCTGCAAAGCGGCGAGCACCGAATCGGCGTTGGCATTGTAGGCATCGTCCAAAACACGCACGCCATTGAGTTCCCAGGACTGCAGCCGCATCTTGGCCGGTTCACATGCGGCCAGGCCGCGCCGGATGCTCTCAGGATCCAGGCCCATCTCCACCCCCATGGCTATCGCAAGCACAGCGTTCATCGCCTGGTGCCGCCCCAGCAGCCCGATGTGATACTCGCCGCTAAAAGCCGCCCGAGGGGCCTCGACGGAGAAGGTGACGCCGTCCTTCTCGCAACGCACATTCGAAAGCCTCCAATCATTGCAGGTCCTGAAGCCAACTTTCACGACCGATGCGAAAGCCCGTTCCGCAATCGCCTCCGTCCAAGGATTATCCCCTACAATGAAGAGCTTTCCGTTTGGTGGCAGCATCTCAGCCAGGGTGCCTTCTTCTTTGGCTACGCCGGCGAGGTCGCCGAAAAATTCGAGGTGTTCCCTGCCGATATTTGTCAGTACACCGTACTGCGGCCGTGCAATTCTCAACAAAGCCTCCAACTCGCCGGGATGATTGGTGCCCACCTCCAGCACCGCTGCCTGGTGGGTTTGGCTCACCTTCAACAAGGTCAGCGGCACGCCGATGTCGTTGTTGAAACTGGCTTCACTCCAAACCGTGCGCAGCTTTTGTCTGAGCACCGAAGCGATGAGTTCTTTGGTGGTGGTCTTGCCGTTCGATCCCGCCACAGCGATCACTGGCAGAGGAAAGCTCTTTCGGTGCTGGGTGGCCAGGTAACCCAGCGCCTTTCGGGAATCATCGACCATGATTACGACGGTTTGAACCCTGGAGGGATCGTCCGTGGCCCAGAAGGCGGTCCCGAAGCCATGGGCGTGAACGCCCGAAGAGGCGCACGATTGGACCGGGCGGTTGCGCTCCATTACGACTACGGCGGCTCCCTTGGCGATGGCGTCTCCCACAAATGCATGTCCATCAAACCGGTCGCCTCGCAATGCAAAGAAAACCTGTCCGGCCCGAAGCTGCCGGGAGTCGGTGCAAACTCCGGCGAACGGGCGCTGCACAAACGCCTGGGCAGACATTCCGTTCATGAGCGTTCCGCCGCAGGCTGCGGCAAACGCTTGAAGTGTTTCCAGTGGCTGTGCGGTCTTGTGATGATCAGTCATGAGCGCTTTGCGATTGGTTGACCCTGGCGGCTTTAGCGCCGGCGGTCAGGTCCTTTGAATTTCCAGGTTGAGTTGAGTTCTCGGTCATGGGCAGGTCACCTGTGCCATCGTCGGGTTTGATGGCCAGATACTTGGCTGCTTGTTCGGCGATATCCTTGAAAATTGGCGTCGCAATCTGACCGCCGAAATGCCCGTGCTGCGGCTCGTCCAAGGTCACCGAAATGCAAAGCTCGGGATTATCAGCCGGGAAGAAGCCAATGAACGACGAAAAGTACTTGCCATACAAATAGCCCTGCGCGCCGCCGGATTTTTGCGCAGTACCAGTCTTACCTGCGACGGTATAGTGTTCGAGAGCCGCCTTGGGAGCCGTACCCTCCGAAGAAACAACTGTCTTGAGTGCCTCTACCATCATCCTGGCGGCCGATTCGCTGATCACTCGCCGCACTCGCTGCGGTTGATATTGGACCATCACCCTGTGCTCCCGGTCTTCCAGCCGATCCACCAACATGGGCTGCATCAGCACGCCCTGGTTCGCGATAGCGCACATCGCCATGACCATTTGGATGCGCGTGACGGCGATGCCCTGCCCCATCGGAATCTGCGCGATCTTCACTTTTTCCCGGTCACTGATCGGATGCGCGATTCCGACTACTTCGCCGGGCAGAGAAATGTCCGTCCGCGCGCCAAAACCGTAATCGCGGATGTGCTCATAGAGACGATCTTTGCCCATGCGGATGCCGACTTTGGCCGCGCCGATGTTTGAGGATTTGGTAATGATTTGTTCGACCGAAAGAATTCCGTGGGACTCGTGATCGTGCAGGATGCGCCCGCCAAAATAGAAATGGCCGTGTTCGCAATCAAACTGATCGGTCAGGCGCACTAAGCCGTCGCTCAACGCGCCGGACACCACGACTATCTTGAAAGTCGAGCCTGGCTCCGCGATATCGGTGATCACGCGATTGCGGTGCGCATCGGCGGAAAAATCTCCCTGATGATTCGGATCAAAAGTCGGAATGGTCGCCATAGCCAGAATTTCCCCCGTGCGCGGCCGAACCATGATTCCCGAAATGCTGACGGGCGATTGCTTTTGCATTCCGTCGGCCAGGGCCTTTTCCATGATGCCTTGCAAAACTGAATCAATGGTCAATACCACGTTGAAACCGTCCCGGGGTTCAATGTCCTCTTTGCGCCAGGCCACTTGCTCGCTTCCATCGTGATCAGTCTCGGTTACGCGCCAACCGGGCACGCCTGCCAGTTTTGAGTCGAACTGCCGCTCGATACCATCTTTACCGCCTGTTTCGCTCACCTGGTGGCCGGCAACTTCCTTGTCTTCCATACCCACATAGCCGAGAACGTGCGCGGCCAGCGGGCCATTTGGATAAACGCGCAATTGATCGTCCAAAGCAGCCGTGAAGATAGCGCTCTTGCGCAGATCGCGGTAAAAGGCGCGCTCCAGAGCCGGCAGCTTTTTCTCATCCACCCCGAAGGAAAGATTCGTCATGGCTGCCTGAACCTTTAACCAGGTTTCAGGCAACACCTTTTTCTTCAGTACCACATAACGGTTGGTGACAGTCTGGCCCTTCTCGTTTTGCCGCACGCGGGGTATCAGTCGCGCCGCCACCTCGCTCTCGCCCAGTTGCAGAATAGGGGCGATCGCTCGCGCCACTTCGGCCTGGTGATTTCCGATGAGGGTGGGATCGGCAACCACCGTCTTTACAAACGTGCTGGTTGCCAGAGGATTGCCTTTGGCGTCAAGAATGTCACCCCGCCGCGGCTCGAGGATGAACTGCCGCTCCGTGCGCCCACTCGCTTTGACAGTCAGTTCCTCGTGCCGGAACACCTGCAACACCAGCAGACGGTAACCCAGGCCACCGAAGCACATCGCCACGAAGCATGTCACCCAAACCAGCCGCTGATACTGTCGCCGCTTTTTCATATTAAAAGTCACCAACCGCCCGCAGCCATTGGTTCCTCATCCAATGGCACACGGGCGGCGGTAAAGTCTTCACCAAATTTCATCAGCCAAAGTCTCGGCCAATCTATAAACTCTCAACTTCTCAAAATTTGTTCTATTCATATCTTTCTCAATTACTTTCGTTTTACCCAAGACCTACTAACTACTGACTACTGACTACTGACTGCTGTTTGGTT
The DNA here is from genome assembly GCA_003176045.1 of Verrucomicrobiota bacterium. Classification (GTDB taxonomy): domain Bacteria; phylum Verrucomicrobiota; class Verrucomicrobiia; order Limisphaerales; family UBA8199; genus PSRM01. The sequence continues at coordinate 3,504 of PSRM01000149.1, forward strand.
TCGCCGTCCGCCCGCGGCCATTGGTTCCTCACCCAATGGCACGCGAGCGGCGGCAAAAAATTCTCAATTAGTCAGTAGTCAGTAGTTTGTAGTTCGTAGTTTTCGGCCTTCGCTCGTTCTACTCATAATGTCCGTTTCTTTGTTTCTGAATTTGTCTTCCGCACTACGAGCCAGGTACTACGCACTACTGGCTACTGACTACTGGCTACTGACTACTAACTACGGATAACTGACTGCTCACCGGCACCGGCTGACCAGTCGGCTCCGTCAGCACCACAATTTGGCTCGGCAGCGCTGGGCCGAGCCCCAGGTTCAGTTCTTTGTTTAGGTCCCGGATGCGCTGCTCCAGCTTTGTGGGCGAGCGCAACGAAGCGAGCGTCTTCCTGAGCTTCTCGTTCTGCTCCGTCAGGTCCGCCAGACGACGCTCACGCTTGAGGATTTGCTTGCCTAACTCGGCGATCTGGCTCTTTTGCCACACATATCCGACCCCGGTACTGCCTATCGCAAGGCACAGCAAAGTCGCCTTCAGCGCCGGGCCGAAACGCACCGCTGCCGTCCGATATTTTCGATTCTTCGCCATACGAACTGACCACTGACCACTGATTACCGCTTCTCCTGCTCCGGATTCCCCAAATCCGAAATCCGAAATCCGAAATCCGAAATTACAGCTTCTCCATCACCCTGAGCTGAGCACTGCGGCTGGCAGGGTTCGATTCCAGCTCAGCCGCGCCCGGCTTAATCGCCTTTCGCGTCACTAATTTCAACTCAGGCGCGCGCGGTTGACGCCACTCCGGAACATCCAGTCCTCCCCTGGACGTATAATCCTGCGCCCGCGCGCGCCCGAAATTCTTCACGATGCGGTCCTCCACTGAGTGGAATGAAATGACCGCTAATCTGCCGCCCGGCTTCAGGAGCTTGAGCGCGCCCTCCAACCCGGCTTGCAGCGACACGATCTCGTCGTTGATTACGACACGCAACGCCTGGAATGGCTTGGTTGCTGGATGTATGCGTCTTCCCCGCCGCGGCGAGCAGCGCTCGATAAAATCCGCCAATCCTTTCGTAGTCTCGAACGGCTGCTCTTCCCGCGCTTTCACCAGCATTCGGGCCAGCCGTCGCGAATCCCTTTCTCCCCCCAGCTCCCAAAAGATCTTTGCCAATTCCTCGGCGCTCGCCGTATTGACCAGTTCGGCCGCGGTCCGTCCATGTTGCCGATCCATCCTCATGTCCAGGGGTCCTTCCTTCTGGAAACTGAACCCCCGTTCGGCCGACTGGAGCTGCTCCAGGCTCAGGCCAAGGTCCAGCAACACCCCGTCGCAGGAGCCAGGCGGCACCCAGTCGGCCAGGTTCGCGAAATTCCCCTGCCGAATTTCGAACCGGCCAGCAAAGGGCGCCAGCCGCCGCCTGGCCCGTTCCACGGCTTCCGCATCCCGGTCGCACCCATATAACCAGCCGTCCGGCGAGCTGGCTTCCAGGATGGCGAAGGCATCTCCGGCTGCGCCCAACGTACCATCGGCATAGCGGCCTCCTGGTTTGGGGCCGAGGGCCTGTAGCACCTCGGCCACCATCACCGCTTTGTGCGCGAATTCGATCACTCTGCATTCGAGTCCTCGTCAGGTCTGTTGTTCTATCTTGGGGCGGCTGTCCCGCCCGTTGTTTCCCCCACCACCTGCCTCGGCTTTTAAAATCGGCGCGACCTCAAGGTCCGCATCACTAAGGTCGCTGCATACCACCCGCACCTGCTCCAGCGACAGCTCACCCTGCACCCCGGCTCTGGCGGCTGGAGCCTTCGCCAATCCAGCCACTCGCCGGCCAGTTAATAATTGGCAGGCTTTGGACGCCCAGTCGCAGATTCGGCGGGCAGTTGAAATCAAAACGCGGCTTGAAAAGCTCCAAACCGCTCTAATCCCGCCATTTGCCGGCCCGACCCTTTTGCTTTTGAAATTCCTCCGGAGCTTCGTCGAATCTGGAGCAACCATTCCGAGGCCCGTCCGGGGCTCTGACGACTGAGTTTTGGTCTCCAGTTCGTGCTCGGAACCCTTTCCCTCTGGATTCTCCTGCCTGCTCTCCAAGCTCGCATACGTCTCCTCCACCCTTTCGCTCCCGACCCCTGAACCCTGAACCCTGTCCTCTGTCTGTCCTCCGTCCTCTGTCCTCCGTCCTCTGTCTTCTGACCTCTGACCTCCGTCCTCTGCTCTCTGGCCTCCATCCGCCTCCGCTCTTTCGCTCCTGAACCCTGAACCCTGAACCCCTCCCTCCGCCTCGACCTCGCGGAACGGGTTCTTCCGGCTTCCAAACTTGGGCAGCGCACCCGGATTCGACATCCGATAGCGACCCCCTGGCCCCTTCACATCCACCAGGCTCTTTCCACTCGCCAGCAAACGCACCAGGCTCATAAAAATTATTCCAACAGTTTGTATGCCTCGGCTTCGAGGGCATCGTCCGAAATTTGGGCTCGCTCGCGCCGTTCGGGACTCCATATCTCGAAAACATCCAGCGCCGCGACCAACACTGCTTCATTCGTAATCCCCGCCTCTTCCGCCATGTGCTCAGGTAGCAGGATGCGTCCGTTGCCATCCAACGGCACCCTCACCGACCCACTGCCAATCTTCCGCTTCAGAATCGTCCGCTTCGGGTCACCCTTCGGCATCGCCTCGATCTCGGCCATTATCTTGACCATGTGCGAGGGCGGAAACACCCGCACGAACATCCCGGCCACCGGATGCCGCCACCGAACCAACATCAGTTCCGTATCCGATTCCGACCTCCACTGAGCTGGGATCGCCAGGCGCCTCTTCCGATCGACCCCGTGTTTGTACCACGAGGTATAGCGGGCCTGCGGACATAGCTCATTCGGGTCCATTGGAACTTATTCACAGTGGCACTTCGCTGCTCCAACATCCACTGTGCCCCACTATAAACCACTTTTCGACACAACTTGTCAACGGGTAATTTGAACTTTTTTCAGAAAGTTATTCACAAGTTATTCACACCCCCTTGGAGGGCTAACTTGTGCGTCCGGGGCCGCGTTTTACCGGGCTGCTGCGCTTGCTCGTGCGCGGTCGAACTATGGCGGGACTATAATAATTTATACGTCGTAGATCAACGCTTTTCTGCCAGGTCAATTAGAGGGCAAGTGAATTTTGAACGTACCATGAGGATACCATTGCAGCCGCTTTTGGACGCCAAAGGCGCCATTCATACCAGCCCAGGGCTATCGTCTCAAAACCAACGACTGCCGGAAATCCAAAGCGGCGGAATGCGCCGCACTCCAAACGCTCTCGCGAGGCAAGATGCGCTAGGAGTCGCGAAGCGTTTTGCGCGGCATTCCCGCGCTTTCGTTTGCGCGGAGACAAGCTCTCAGAAGGGCACCGACTCGACCACCACACACCTGACACGTGACACTTGACACCTGACATTTCTCATAATCAGCACCTGCCACTTGCCATTTCTCATAACCCCTTCACTTCCCACCCTGTTCTGTACCCACGCCGAATGTACCGATTCGCCTCGCTCTGCTTAAACTGTAACTTCGCCGCGTTCCACTCCAGCGTGGTCTGCGGAAAATGCGAGGCGACACCGCCAAGAAGAACAGCTTCGGTGAGCGAACCTGCGTAAGTAAACGGAGCTGAGGCCTTCCCCTGACCCATGCACGCTCTCGCGAACTCGGCCCAATGATCGCCTGATGCAACCTGGGGAAACTTGAAACCGGTGAATTTCTTATCCGGATAAAGCAGTGGCCGCGACCAATGAGGAATCACCAGTACACCGTCCGCGCCCACCACAATCGAGCCGATGTTTGGCAGCTCATCTCCTTCAAGCAATGCCCGGACTTCCGCAGGCGGCTTTTCTGCCCCATCGTACCAATGCACCTTAATTGTTTTCTCCGCCGTGAACTCAGTGCCGGGAAATACGTACTGGATGCGTGAGTCCAGCGCCCAGTTCCATTGATTGGGCACCGGGCCTTCGGACCGCACGGAAATCGGCGCGCCCAGGCCGAGCCCGGTGAAAATCGGATCGAAGATATGGCAACCCATGTCGCCAAATGTTCCGGTCCCGAAATCCAGCCGGCTGCGCCACTGCGCAGGATGGTAGTACCCTTTCCCGATGAATGGCCGCTTTGCACATACGCCCAGCCAGAGGTCCCAATCAAAGCCCTCCGGCACCGGGTCTTCCTGCTCCGGACGCGGCGCAGGATCACCCCACGACTTAGGACACCAGGAATGAGTCTCCTTCACTTTCCCAATCGCGCCATTCTGAATCAGCATCGGCGCCAGCCGATAAGGCGCTTCGGAATGAATCTGAATTCCCATCTGAGTAACGACGCGATGGCCTCTGGCAAACTCCGTCATCCTGCGTACCTCATAGAGATCATGCGCTAACGGCTTTTGGCCATACACATGCTTGCCCAATTGCATCGCGCTCATCCCGATGGACGCGTGCATGTGATCGGGCGTGGAAACATTCACTGAATCAATGTTCTTCGCCTCGGCATCCAGCAACTTCCGCCAATCCTGGTACACTCGGATATCTGGAAAGTTCTTCTTGAGCCTCGCCGCTCGCCCAAGATCCACATCAGCCACCGCCACCAACTGCACCCCTTTGCACCCGGTCAATGCCCTGATATCGCTCTCCGCCATTCCGCTGGTGCCGAAGCTGGCATGACGCAGCACGCCACTTGGAGACTGGGCCATCAGGTCTCGCGTAACAAACGGCGACGCCAGCGCGGCAGTTGAAAGAGTTTTGAGAAAACAACGGCGGGAGAAGGAAGATTTGTTCAACACCAGCTTAGGAAATCAAAAGGTACCGCTCGGGTCAATTTCAATAGCTTAGACGAGCACCCCGGGCCACTTCGTCCTCCACTTTGTCGAGAACTTTGTCTCTCAGTTTGGGTTTCATTTCGTCCTCCACTTTGTCGCGAACTTTGTCGCGAACTTGTCGAATCTCCGCGGCAGCAGCCACAGCCCGTGGCTTTGGGCAAAACACCCTATACATGGCGCATCTCGAAGTCCCTCCAGACGTCCTTGCACTCCCTTTTTGGACGCCAAAGGCGTCACTCATATCAGCCCAGGGCAACGCCCTGGGTTCTGCGACCCAAAACCCATTCAAGCGCTGAAAGCGCGATTCATTTTTGAGTTGCTTTGCCTTCCACTTCTGAAATCTGAAATCCAAAATCCGAAATCATCTCAGCCCCTGACAGGTCAGTCTGTGCAAAACACCTCATGCCATTCCATCTATTCCCGTAACTCTCCAGTCCTGCATTAATACTCGAACGCCCGATAAAATCCCTGCGGATCAAGCGTGGGCGCGTTGGTAATCTCTATCACTCGGCTATCCACGGTCGCGTTTCGGAATGTCTGCCACGGAGACACGACGAGGTTGGTGGTATATTGCATCAGGTAGTTGGAGCCGGGATGTCCGTAGAATGTCAGCCGCATCGCGGGCGAAATCTCCAGCACAGGTTCCGTGGCGACAATGACCACTCGCCCGCCCTGACCGCTGGTCGCAAGCACGGGCTGACCGTTTGCGCGCTGGGCGGTCGGCGGAGCGACCTCGATCCTCACGATCGCCGAGTGTTGAGTTGTAACGGCCAGAAAGCCCAACATGGCCAGCGAGCGCTGCGCCGCACTCTGCAAAGTTGGATCCAGGGCGAAATCAGCCACATACCCCGTCGAGTTCAACGCCTGGAGCGTTGCAGAAGTGACCTCCGGCGCCAGCGATTCCAGGAAGAAATTCGTGAGGCGCGAGGTATCTGTGCCGAACTGAACGCCGAGATTCGTCAGGTCCAGCGTCGAGGTGAGCGTAAGCGGGACCAGGCCCGTCTCTCCGGCGAACAGGTTCGTGCTGCCGATGTTCAGAGTGAAATCCGGCAGAGAGTCCCGCACGATGACAACGAACTGTTGCGTAGCGCTGAGCGGTGGCTGGCCATTGTCCGTCACGATGACCGTGATCGTGTTGGTGCTCGGGCCCTGTGTGCTGTCCGGCGTCCAGCTAAACACGCCGTTGGAGGCGTTGATAGAGGCGCCTCTGGGCGGGTTTGGCCCAAGCCTAAAGGTCAAGATGTTCGCGGGGATGTCCGAATCTGTGGCCACGTTGGTAATCGCGAGATGGAATCCTTCACCGATGGTTCGATTGGTCACTGCCTGTAGCACGGGAGCGGAATTAACTTCGTTGACGATCACCTGGAGCGTGCCGGTTGAACTGAGCGACGGGAAGCCGTGGTCAGTCGCGACAAAGGTGAACACGTTTGTGCTTGGACCCGTTGCCTCCGTCGTGGGCCAGGTCAGCCGGCCGGTAACGGGATTCAGGGTAGCGCCGATAGGCGGGGAGCCGGCGAGGGCGAAATCCATCGCGTCGCCGTCCGGATCGGTGACCGGCAGATCGAAGACGAGCGTCTGGCCTTCATCAATGGTCAGCGTGGCAAGCGCGCCGAACGTTGGCGCTGAGTTCGTACGGTTCACTGTGGTGGTGGCCTGAGGCACAGCGGGTGCGGGTTCCACGTTGCCTGCGACATCCGTCGCCCGGCTATAGAAAGAGTAAGTGTGGCCGTAGGACCCGACATAAAAGGCGCTGCGGGCCGTGGTGTGCTGCAGCCAGGGGAGGAAGGGTCCGCCGTTGTCGCTCGCATAAATATCAAAGAACGCCAGCCCGCTGCCGCCGCCGGTGTCCGCCCCGTTCCAATTCAGCGTGAATCCAGGATAACTGTTGGTCGGCAGGGCCGCCACGGCGCTTGCCGGCGCATTCGTATCGGGCGGCGGCGGCGCGGCGTAGTAAAGCGTGTAGCTTCCCGTGCTGTTGTAGTCCAGGAGATGCAGGATATTTTCGTAGATCGGCGGCCTGCCCATACCGATAAACGTGCGGTCCGTCGTCCACACGTTCGTGTTAAAATAGATTTCCACGCCGTCCGACCGCACGGCCCGCGTGAGCGCGTAAGCGCCGTGGCCAGGATCAGGCACGCGCAGGTAAACCCAGCCCGGCGGCATCGCCGCGCTCTGCGTCACCACCAGGCTGCCGCCTGAAACCGCTCCAATCAGAGTGCCGCTCGTAACGACCGAAACCGGGTTCGTGCTGCCATCGCTCATGTAGAGAGTGTCGGGATAGTCGTTAGGATCAGGTATGTCATTCACAAGGAAATCCGGCTTCCCATCCTCAAACGCTCCCTGAGCTTGCACCAGGTGAATCATTTCATGAATCGAAACATCATCAATCAACGAAGTCTTCGTCCCGCCTAGCGCGTCCGTGTGCTGGAACGTGGCGCTGTAGTCAATAAACAACCCTTGCAACGTCGAGGTCATCAACCAGCGCCCGATGTCAATCTGTCCCGGATTGATGTCCCCAAAATTCGCCGTCAGCGACGGCAACATATTCTGCCCCGACACTTCAGTGGCGATGATCTTGAAATTAATCAGCAGCCCTTTCTGATTGTCCACAATCTGCGGTTGCGCGGACGTGATGCTGAAATTTTTCGCGATGCCCGCACCCGTATTCTGCACCATGACCGCCAGATTGAACGGAATGCTCGGCTCGACTAGCGGCGTGAAGGGATCATCTGCGTACACGTCCCGCTGATGGAAATAATGGATAGATAAAGCCGGGCTTGGCAGTACATGGATCACCGTAGGACCCAACGGCAGGTTTACCTCGAGTCCACCCTGCACATACCGCAACTGTCCTGTGACTGTATAGTCCAATGGCGCATTGGGAGCCGCCGCGAGCCCAGGAACAATTGTCCAACTCATTGACGCCGATGAACCAGATACAATTGTGCCTGTTCCATCAATAGCGGCTATGCCAGTCAAAGTCCTGGGCGCCACGGCGAACAAGGACGTCTGGTCGGTGCCGTTCTGATCTGAGATTTTTAGATCCACGCCGACCATCTGAAGATCGTCTGATGTGCCATTATCAACTATTAAGGTTGCGCTAAAGGCGTCTCGGGTAATTACAGCATCCTGCTCCAATTGCAACTTCACGCGGGCGCAAGTCCCTCCGCCACCACTGCCAATTAGAGAGGCGTTAAATGCGAGCATTTCCTGATATAATGCCAGCGCTGGATCCTCAATACCGTCAGCGGCCGAAGCGCCCTCTGCCTCAAGTGCTTGGTTCGCCAATGCCGCCCAGATGTCTACGTCTATAAAATCCGTGCTTTGCCCGACGGGAACGTCACCTGTCCGAAAGATCCCGGCTTGCCAGTAAGTAAGAGTCCGATTCCAGCGGTCGATGAAAGCAATTGCATTTGAGACAGTCACCCCCGCAGGAAGGGGCATGGCGAGCAATTGGGCTCGTTCGTCATCCGAAATCATCTCGCCCGCGGCGGTGGCGGAATCAATGTACGCGACAAAGGTTTCCACCCAGGCCTCATAGTTGTCCGGATCTTCGTCCTGGAACCAGATGTCATCTCCAAACGTATAGACGGTTGGAGCGATGAAGTCCTGCAGTCTCCCTCCCAAGACCGCGAGCCGCGTGACTCCTACATCTTCCGCACTGAAGCCAGGCGCTTTGGACCAGGATTTGGTTGCTGCTGATGGTGAGATGAATGGACGGCATATCCACGGTGGATCGGGGTGACCCGGCATTCCTCGGCATGCATGGATTATGTCGCAAGTGCATTCGTAGTACTTGACGTACTTCCATGGCCATGGGACGTTTTTCCCGGCCGCTTTGGCGCAATTGAAAAATGTTTTTGCACAATTGAATCCTCCGTTCCACGTCAGACCCGAGCGAAAGCCGTTAACGCATTTAGATCCACTCTCCAAGCACTTGTACCAACAGTCAACACTGATGCAGGGAATGAACTTAGCAGCACATTTGACACTCGCTTCCAGGCGCTTTTGCAAACAGGGATCGCAAAGGTCAATTGGCTGGAAAGCGGTAGGCGGGCCGATTGGCCGGCCGCCGGGGTCGGTGCAACAATTTTGCGGGTCTGTGGGTGGCGGACTTGGCGGGGGCGGGGGCGGCGTATAGATGGTGAAGTCGCAGAGCCGGGGCGGCAGAACTCGAGTCGGAACATAATAAGTTCTTATTTCCCCGCAGAATTCCGTCCAGCGCAGGCCACCTTCGATGATGCAAGGCCCTCCGTTGTCTGCCTTTCGAGCGGGCCCCGGAGGCTTTTTACGAATGATAACAGGAACAGTGACAGAAGACTGGGCGGGCAAAGTCCCCAAATCCGACACAACTGGTTGAATCTCGTACTCCGGATCGTCTGAAAAATAGAAGCTGGCTTGATTTGCTGCGATTAAACCATGGTTGGCCACGGTCATGTTCACCTGAATGGAATCAACAATTTGATAGCGGAGGTCTATTAATGGCGGATCCAGCGTTATTACAGGAACCGGCACCACAGTTTCGAAGGTAGTTTCTATGGTTATCTGTGTCCGATCCTCGATCTGAATGGGTTGTACGGTCCACGTGTACTGGACGGTTTGCCGCGATTCAAATGCCAAGACCTCGTTCATTCGTCCAGCGAGGACAAGCTGTTGCCCCGTGTAGGTTGAATGTTTGTCACTCCTGGCTTCGATTTGGTAATAGCCCTCGGTAAGACCTGGGACGGAAAACTTTCCACTGCTGTCGACCGTCCCATTTGTTATCACGAGCATCGATACGGCGTCCTTCACAGTCACTACCGCATTCGTGACCGGCGGAGCGCCCACAGCGAAATAAGTGTACTCATCGACAACGCTGACCAGTAGGTCTCCTTTGCTCTCACTCAGACATTGGAAGTTGAAGGGCACGGTCGTGCTAGCGTTGGAGCTGTTCAGGGCGAGCGAGCCGGTGTATGGGCCTAATACCAAATCGTTCGCAGGTGTGAGCTGCAGTGTGATGCGGTTGGTTTGACCTGGGGCGAGCGAAGCCAACGGGTTCGTGCATGCCAGGGACAGCCACATAGCGCTCGGAACAGAAACTGTGACCGGCCCTGAAGTTGCCGCCCCTTGATTTACAAGATCGAATGCAATAAGCGTCTGCTTTCCGCGGGCCATCCCTGCATAGATTGTGTCAGGATAAGCCACCAGCACGGGGCGTAACGCCTGAAAGGTAATGGCCAGTGGAATGTCCACAGTTGCGCCCTCGGCGCTGGTAATGCGAACCAAAACAGTGCCGCCGGGCGTGCTGGCGTCGCTGGCGGTGATCGTGTACACGAGCGTGTTTGTCCCATTCCCGACAAGCACATTGGTGTTGATATTGGCGGTCGCGGTGACATTCGCGGGCTGGTTGATGATATTCGCCGCTAGGCCGCTCAACGGCACTTCGCTTTGATTGATCAGCGACAGCGTGCCCACGACTGTGGATTTGTCGGCCACCGTCACTGACTGCGCACTGGGATCGGCCTTAAATCCGTAGAGCGTGAATTGGTCCTGAACTGCAGTGGTGGCCGCGCCAGGGTAATCAGCGCCAAGCGTGTAATGGCCCGCTTCGTTTTGGAGCGGTTGCCAGGTTGTCGAGAAATTGCCGCTGGCATCCGTGAGAGCCGAGATGATGCGCGTGGTTCCTCGCAGGCCGATGAAAATATTGACCAGCTTGAATTGCGCGGCTCCGCCGACGCTGTTGGTTGCGTGGCCGTGCATGGGGACTGGTGTCCCGGCCACCGCGGTGTGGAGATCGGCTTGGATCGAGGCCCCGTAGGCAGCGCGGACCAGCACCGGCGAGCTGCTGATCGTCGTGTTGTTGTCTTCGAGAACTTCGGCAATCGAATTGCCGACATCCGTGCTGACCACCACCCAATAGGCTCCGGCAACGGAAGGCGCTGGAAGCTGCAAAGTTTGCGTGAACGATTGGCCGGGAGGAATTGTTCCGTTGAAGGTGTACTGACCAACCAGCGTGTTGTTGCCGGCGGTCGGGTCGGAAGTGAGAAAGATGCGCGTCAGGAAGTTGGTGGCGGCCGACGCAACGCCCTGGTTCACCACACGATAGCCGATGTTGAAATAGGCTTCGGTGTCCACCGTCGCCGGCGCGGTGATGTCGGTGACGACCAAGTCGGGCAAATTGATATCGCTGACAACCAGGGTGTCCGAGCCGGAGGTGAATTGATCGGCGGAGGCCCTGATGATCACCGTTTTGTTTCCATCGGTCACACCGTCATTGATGCTGACAATATTGAACGAGGCGGAAGCCTGGTTTTGGGGAATGACAATGGAGATCGGGACGGTCGCCTCGTTCGTATCACTCGAAGTGAGCAGGACCGTAAGGGCATTGGTGGCCGGCGTATTGCGCGTGACCGTGGCGGAGGTCGCGGGATTCTGGCCCTCGGGCACGAGCTTTTTGGCGATGGCCAACTTCAGCGTCGGGCCATCATCATCCAGGACCGTAAGATCCACCGGCGGCGCGACCGCCACAGTCGTTCCGTTGGTCTCGGTCAGGATGGATGGCGTGATGGTGACGACATGCGGTCCGTCCGCAATGCTGTTATCAATCGCCGAAACGAAGAAGCTCGCGTTCGATTGGCCTCCGAGGATCGTTACGAACGGCGGCACCTCTACGCGCGAGGGATCGCTGCTTTGCAGCGCCACAACCATGTCCACCAGGCCTAGCGGATACCGGCTGACCGTTCCAACCGTTGCCTGTGGGCCAGCGCCTTCGCTGATGTTCGTCTGCGCGAAACTCAGCGTCACGCCCGGTGTGTCGTTATCAATGATGGTTACCGAAGCGGAGCCGCTGTTGAATCCGCCCGCTGTGGCAGTCAACGTAACGAGCGTCGGCGCCTCAATGGTCGTATTGTCGAGCGCCTGCAGGGAGATGGCCGTGGAGCTTGCGCCGCCCGGAATCGTCACCGACGCCGGGGCAAAAAGCCGCGCGGGAATGGAGCTCTGGAGATAGACCGTAACTGGATTGGTGGTCACGTAGTCGCGCGCAATCAGCGCACCGACACTGGTGCCTTCGAGAACCGTGGCATTGCTGATGATCAGCGATAAGCTCGGGACCTCAACGTCCAGCACAGTCACACTGACGGAGGCCGGCAAGTAGTTCGAAGCCGTCGCTGAAATGTTCACCAGCTTCGACCCATCCACCACGCCATCGTCGAGCGCGCGGACCGGGAACGACGCAGAAGCTGCTCCGGCGGGAATGCTGACCGTTGCCACGGACGTGGTCTGGCTCAGGCTGAACGCGATCTCATTTGCATTGTCATTTGTCAACGTCACCTGAAGGGCGCTGGTGGTATCACAGTTCCGGAAAACGATGCCGGACATTGCCGCGCCCTCCTGCAACTGGCTGTAAGGAAGCTGAAGCGCGAGTTGAGCTGGAATGATTGTGGCATTGGTCGCCAGCGCCGTGTTGTTCGTTTCGCTGGCCTCGATCACCGTGCCACCGCTATCCACCCACACCACAAACCGCGTAGTGGCCGCGGCAGATGTGATCGGGATGTGCACGGCCTGCGTACGCAGAAGGACATCGCCTGCGGCCAGCGTATTGGTACTGAAAAAGGAGGCGATGGCTGAAGCAAAGGAAAGCTGTGCCTGCACGTTGGTGGGATCGAGGCCCGCATCGGGCAGCAAGTAAATGGCCTCGGTCCAGGTTGCATTCGAGATCGCCGCGCCGCCCGCATTTGTCACCGCCCACGTAAGCATGACGCTTTGGCCGGACAAAGCCGAACCGGGCGCGGCCAAATTGCCGGGCACGAGATCAGGCAATGGCGGTAGCGCCAAGGTCAGTGGCCGGCTCAGCAAATTATTGCCCTCGTTCGATTCGGGCTGCGAACCGCTCGCGTCCGCTTGCGCAACCAGCCAGTAGGCGCCCGGTTGCGAGTTCGCCGTCAGCGGCACCGTGACGGTGGCATTTAGGGCGTAGCCGGCCCCGGCGCTCAGAGGAGCAGGAGCTGCCACCTCCGCCAGCAGCAACGCGCCACTCAACGAGTTGCTGGCACTCGAAAGCCAGAGGCGATCCTTCCACGAAGCCAACGCCGGTCCGTTGCCACTGTTCGTAACCGCCCAGGATACGCTGAACGCTTGCCCAAAATTCGTGGAGGAAGGCGCGGAAATGGTCTGGACCTGAAGATCAGGCGATTGAATCAAAATTGGCTGCGCGGCCACAGTCACGTTATTGGTCTCTCCGTACCCTTCGAAGACCTGGTTGGCGCTGTCCACCTGCACAACCAGCCAGTAGGCGCCCGAAAGCCCAGAAGGAAGGATGAGTGCCTGGCTGCGTCCAACTCCGTTGCTGGAGAACAAGGACGCGGAGACTGCTAGTGTGAACAACGGCACGGCATTCGACCCTGCTGCATTGTCCGCGAGCAAAATCGTCTCCTGCCACGGCGCAGTGGCCGTCGCATTGCCGGCGTTGGTCACCAACCAGTAGATTGTGACCAGTTGCCCCGCCAGAGCCGTGTTGGTTGTGCTCAGGCCGCTGGCAACCAAATCGGGCAGTGGCGGATAGGTGATGCTGATGTTGGTCAGCGCGAGATTGTTGTCCTCATGGTATTCCTGCACGTTGCCCGCGCTGTCCACCGAAACGCCTAAGAAGTAAGCGCCGAAGACGTTCGGCAGAGCGACGCTTTGAGTCACGGTGATGGATGCGCCCGCCGCCAGCGAATCGGTTTCCGCCAACACTGCCAATGACTGCGCGTACAAACCCGCGGCATCGGGCGAGAGCACGATTTGATTCGTCCAGGGCGCGGCGGCTGTAACTGCCCCCGTATTGGTGATCTCGAAGACGACTTGAACCGTCCTGCCGGCCATCGCGCTCGCGGGCGCGCTCAAAATTGTCGCAATCAAATCAGGCAGCGCATTCGTCGTTCCAAACACCGAAACCTCTCGCGAGATGGCTTCGAATTTCGGACCCGGCTGAGCCAGGTTGAAGACGCTGACTTCCCGGGAGATCGCTTCGTACGAGGGCGTCGGCTGCGCGAGGTTGAATACGCTCACCTCACGAGATATCGCCTCGTAGGCCGGCGTCGGCTGAGCGAGATTGAATACGCTGACTTCGCGAGAGATGGCTTCGTAGCTTGGTCCTGGTTGTCCCAGGTTGAAAACGCTCACCTCCCGCGAAATGGCTTCGTAGCCTGGGCCAGGCTGGCCAAGGTTGAAGACGCTGATTTCGCGTGAAATGGCGTCGTTGGTTTGGGCGCTCGAGAGAAATGGAATCAGCAGGGTAGAAAATAAAACGAGCCGACACAGCACGAGAGGAGAGCGGGCAGGCGCCCCTGTAGCGCAGGCTTCCAGCCTGCTGTATCGCGGGTTTCCAACCCGCTGACCGTCGAATGCATTACCGTTCTTGAAACGGAGGCACGCCTGCCGACTGGAAGTCGGCGATACAGCAGGTTGGAAACCTGCCCTACAGACGCAGGCGTTCGCACCTGACTTGTTAAAGCCAGGTGCCAATGGGCGGGAACGATGGATCGCGCCAGTGTCCATTGCGCAACTTTTGCGAACAAGACCTCCGTGGAATTAGTTCGAAACGGCGCGAGCTTGGATCACGGTATAGTTCGGCTGAAGAACCGTGATGACCTGCCAGGTGGCAAGGCTGGTATCACCGCTAACATAGCCAGCGGTAAGTGTCTGGGGATAAGTCATACGAGACTTTAGGTAAACTGTAACCGTTCCGTTCGTTGGAAAATTCGAAGTCTGCAGCACAATGGCAACACTGTTGGTGTTTACAATCGTGATATCTTCAGAAGGGGGAAACAGCGGCGACTTCGGATCTAGCGGCGCAGTCAGACCACCAACAGAAACGACCCGAACGGTTGGCGCACTGCTGTCAGGCCAGATCACAACCGGTGTCGGTGCCGCTGCAACCGTCCCTGGGTCGATGTTCAAATTGGTGCTCACGATATTTGCCTCCAGCCGAATCCTTCCAGGCCTCACGCTTGTCGCGGTGATGCTTCCGTTTCCAAGAATTTGGCTGGCCAGTAGGCGGACTGCTCCGCCGCTACCCCAATTGGCGCCCTGTCCCCCGTTCGCCGAACACGACCCATTAATTGTAATATTGCCTGAGGCAGCTACCAGGATGGCGCCCCCGCCTCCCGATCCACTAACACCCCCGCTTCCCTGTCCGCCGCCCCCGGATCCGCCAATTAACGGGACAATCCGAGGGCTGCCGTAACCCCCGTATCCGTTAGCGCCGGCGTAATAACCGGAATCCACGTAAAAGCCTCCGACACCAAATCCAGCGCTCGGATAGTAGAGCCCATAGGCATCCACTTCTACAAAGCCTCCTCTGAACCCTCCTGGTCCAGGCTCGGCTACGCCATAGACGCCCCCAACATAGGAGCTGCCATCAAGACTCAACGTCCCGTTAATCGTCACATCCCCGCTGACCAACCAAACCACCGGCGCGTGCGTCGGATGGTTCTTAAAGCTCAGAGTCTTGCCTGAAGCAATGTTTACCGAAGAATACTTAAACACCACCGCCCACTTATCCGGGTCGTAGATTCCTTTCCCGGCATTGCCCGAGTTGTCGTTGCTCCAAACGCCCGTGACCGCCTGGCTGAGGTCAATGACGGTGTTGGAGGTGATGTTGAGCGCGCCATCCGAGCCGTCGCTGGGGATGGCCAGTTGGGCCAACAGCGACGCCGGTGGGATCGCAATGATAAGCGCAACGAGCGCTTTGATAGGTCTGCTTGGTTTCATAATTTTCTTGGTTTGTCAGTTTGATGTCGCAAATGATCAGTTCCCACCGCAACGTGCCCTCTCGAACCGGGCCGAACGCGGCGCGGGGTTGTCGTTCCGGGCTTTGAAGTGACGGCTTGCCAGAAAGTCTCGCGTTAATAGCAAAGCTGGTCGCATAGCTCGGAATTGTGTTTTACTTTAGCAAGTCACTCATATTCTACAAGCCTTTTTTCATTGCGCCGAACTTCAACACCAGGATCATCACAGTGACTGTCCCCAGGAATTAGGGATGATCGCGGAGTCGCGGACGGCCTCGTCCGCGTTCAGGTTCCTATTCCCAAAATTAGATCTGGCGGCGTATCGCACACGTAACTTTTCTTCTCCAGCCATTTGACAAACCCGCTACCCTGCGCGATTGTCTCACGCCTGCTTTTGCAGGCTTGGCGCTGGCCCCGCGCATGGGCGAGATGAGCGGGTTCCCTTGCTAGCCGCCGGTTCGAGGGCACTACCCCAGTTAAACACTGTCCTCCCCGATTTAGCCAACCGATGACAATCCAAGACAATCAAACACAACCGATAATCCTCTATTTATCAAACCTGCTGACAGCTGCTGACACCTGATGAAACCTATGGACAGCACAAAACATTTCATCGCAGCGCCTGGGTCCGGTCTCGTTTCCCATTCAACAATCCAATAATCCAATAATCCACAAATTCAACGATCCATCGCAACAAACGGTGCCATTTCACAGCCCAACAACAGCCCAATCTCGGCCATGACCGGCCTTCGACGGACTTCGAAACCGTTAAAGTGGCCCAAAAGGCAGCTTTGTCCCCATGTACCCCCACCCCCCTAAAATTGGCTCTTTTGGCCGCGCCAGCGGCAAGGTAGCCCATTCCGCCTTATACCCGCTTCTTTGCGTTTGCGTTAAGCCTGTTGTCTTTCGGTCAGCCAAATCCGCGCCTAACGCGCAGTTTTGGAGGCCGTCGCTCTTTGACATTTTAATTCGTTAGCGGTCCTCCAGCTCGCCTCCTGGCAGGCCAACACCCGCGAGGCGTCGGTCAGTACATACCGGCGCCTCGCCTGAAACG
This sequence comes from Verrucomicrobiota bacterium, assembly GCA_003176045.1. Lineage (GTDB taxonomy): Bacteria > Verrucomicrobiota > Verrucomicrobiia > Limisphaerales > UBA8199 > PSRM01. Next base: position 20,126 of record PSRM01000149.1, read on the forward strand.
GTGGATTCAAGTAACGGGCGCGTAACGGATTGGCACTTACGGGCTTTGTTACGCCCCTTTCGCAAAAAAAAGCCCTGCAAAAGGCAGGTTTACGCTGTTACGGCTCCGGGAGCCCAAGAGCGCAAAGGATAGGCTGCGTCGGCTACGAACTACTGACTACTGACTATTAACTAGTCGTTAAAGCACGTGATTAAACACGAGCTTGGTCATCTCAAACATGCTGACGCGTTCCTTGCCGTCGAAGACCTGCTTAAGGTTTTCGTCCGCTTTGATGAAGGTTTTGTTGTTGGGGTCTTGCAGATTGTGGCCGCGGATGTAGTCCCAAAGTTTGCGCGTTACTTCAGTGCGCGCCAGCGGCTGGTCGCCAATGATCGTCGCCAGTTTTTCGTCGGGTTTTACGGGCTTTAAAAACGCCGCGCTTGGCTGCCGCTTCCCTTTGGGCTGCGAATTCTCTTGAGCCATAGACCTGTCTTTCCTTGGTACAAATTTAGGGGGCGGTCCAGGATGCGGCTATAGGGTTGTTCCCCCGATCTTAATATTATTCTTTCTCCTAATCGGGGAGAGGGACGCGGGACGAGGGGCGAGGGGCGAGGGGCATCAGGTGTGAAACGCGAAACGTGAAACGTGAAAAGACTCACGCGCCTGCTTTTTTTCACGTTTCACGTTTCATATTTCACGCCTCCGACCGATTAATCGCACTCAACACCGCCCGCACCGACGCCAGCTCGATATTCGTGTCCACCCCGGCACCCCATCGCGATTGGCCGTCGGCGCGTTTGATCTGGATGTAAGCAATAGCCGCAGCCTCTTCACTGGCACTGAGCGCGTGTTCGCTATAGGCGGTGATCTCGAAACGCAGCAGGCCCGCAGCGCCGAAACCATGCACCAAGGCTGCCAGCGGGCCGTTTCCTTCACCCGAGAGCTGCACTGGCTGGCCATCACGTAATAGCGTGCTGCGGCAGCGCACCGCCCCATTACGCGATTCCGTTTCGAAACTTTGCAGTTGCCAGGGAGCCGTGCGCTCGATGTATTCGCGCCAGAACATCCCCTTAAGTTCCGCCGCGCTGACTTCGCGCCCGAGCCGGTCCACTTCATCGTTTGCAATGGGCCCAAACTCGCGCTGCAATTCCTTCGGCAGCTCGATTCCATATTCGCTCTCCAGCAAGTAGGCAACACCGCCTTTTCCAGATTGGCTGTTGACTCGGATGACCTCCCTGTATTCACGCCCGATGTCCGTTGGGTCAATTGTCAGATACGGCACGTCCCAGTGCCTATCGCGGCCATTCTTTGCCCATTCGTTCAGGCCTTTTTTAATGGCATCCTGGTGTGAGCCGCTGAAGGCCGTGAACACAAGTTCTCCGGCGTAAGGATGCCTGAGCGGAACGCTCATTCCCGTACAACGCTCATACACTTCCCGAAGGGCATTCATGTCATCGAACCTCAATTTCGGATCAATGCCATGCATGTAGAGATTCAACGCGACGGTCACAATGTCCAAATTCCCCGTCCGCTCGCCATTTCCGAAGAGGGTGCCTTCGACACGATCCGCGCCCGCGAGTAAGCCCAGCTCCGTGGCGGCAACTCCGGTGCAGCGATCATTGTGCGTGTGCAAACTGATGATAAGCGAATCCCGGTTTTTAATGTTGCTACAGATCCATTCAATCTGATCGGCATACACGTTTGGCATCGCGACCTCGACGGTGTCGGGGAGATTCAAAATCATTTTGCGCTCAGGCGTCGGCTGCCAAACGTCCATAACGGCTTCGGAGATCTCCTTGGCGAACTCGACCTCCGTGCCGCTGAAGCTCTCGGGCGAATATTGGAGCATAACCTCTGCGCCTTTGAGCCGCTGGAGTCGCTCCTTGATCAAGCGCGCTCCACGAACCGCTACGCCGATGATTTCCTTCGGCGACATGCCGAACACAACGCGGCGCTGCGCGGGCGAGGTGGAGTTGTACAGGTGGATGATCGTCTTTTTGGCGCCGACCAGGGAATCGAACGTGCGTTCGATGAGGTCCTCGCGCGCCTGCACAAGCACTTGAAGCCATACGTCCTCAGGCGCCCGCCGTTCCTCGATGAGGCGGCGATTGAAAGTAAACTCGGTGTTCGATGCCGACGGAAACCCAACCTCGATCTCCTTAAACCCGCACTTCACGAGTGTTTGAAAGAGTTCGAGCTTTTGGCTCACGTTCATGGGGATGGCCAGCGCCTGGTTGCCATCGCGCAAATCCACGCTGCACCAGATTGGCGCCCGCACGAGAGTTCGGCTGGGCCACTGCCGTACGGCCAGCGGCACTGGCGGAAACGCCTTATACTTGGTCGAAGGTTCTGTTAACATAATCGGCGATTCTGTAGCAGCCGACGTAAGGAGGCTCTGATTTTTTAAGGAGTCTAGAGCCTCGTTACCTCGACTGCTACATTTATAAAAAGCAACGACCCCACTACCTTTCGGCAGTGGGGTCCAGCAAAGTTTAGGAAATGCCTAGAACCCGACTGCCGCGCTACGCAACAGCAGCGCGCTCGATAGCAGCAGGCCCAGGTTCCTGTTCACAACTTGAGAATAGCAGGCGGGCGGGGAAGGGCAACCTTTTTTTGCGTTACAACAGCTCCTCAGTAGCCCGAATTCCCGGAATATGGCTGAAATGATGGTCGTATGTAAGCACCACGGCGCCGATCCGGCGAGCGCAGCAGCCAATGACAGCATCCGTCAGCGGGATAGTAATACCGCTGCGATCCAATTCCCACAGGGTTTGCTCCGCGTCCTGCCATAGCCGGTTATCGGTGGGCACGTTGATCATCACATCCCAGGCAGCGTGGAAACGCTGCCGAACCCGCTCCGGCCGCAATGCCCTGCCCACTTCGCAGCGAATTACGCCGCAGACGGCCAGATCGCGCGTGGCGGCCGCCGCCGCCAGCGCGCGCAGAGGGTCCTGGCCCTGGCGCAACAGCCTGATGTAATAGCTGCTGTCAGCGAGGACGGGACTTGCGGGCATAATGAGTTGGCTTCTCGAGGTTTCGCATGACTTCCAAGTCGTATGCCTGCTCCACTGCGTCTTTCAATTCCTCCGCCTCAAGACCGAGTCCTTCACCCGTGAGCTTGATGAGCTTGGCCTTCCTATCCATTTCTCTTAACGCCAAATCAATCGCCTTGGTTTTGCTGGTAGCCCCAGTGGCTTCCATCACCCTGGCGAGGAGATCGTCATCTATATACATCGTCATCTTCATACCATCTAAAATATGGCATTGATGCCATATTGTCAAGAAATACAGAAGTAGCCGCGTATCCGCTCAGTGACGGCGGCTGGACGATAGGAGCGCCCAACTCTGTTGGGCGAGTCGAGCGCAGCTTGCCG
>PSRM01000059.1 GCA_003176045.1 Verrucomicrobiota bacterium
TTTAGCCGCCCGACGGCCGCCGGGCTGAAAAGCCCGGCTCACCGGCAGCCTGGAAAGGCTGCCCTACGTCACAGCATTTATGACCGTGTCCATTTAGTAATCCTCGCAGGAAGAACCGCTCCAAACTCATGCAAGGATCGGGTTGCGACTGGTGCTCTTGGAAGTCGCGAAGCGTCTTGGAGTGCGCCAGTCCTCTGGCGCTTTAGCTCTTTCTCCCAAGCAAAACCAAAGCGCCAGAGGACTGGCGCACTCCAAAGGCTTCGCCCAGACAACCGCTCCAAACAAAACGCGCGGCTTGGGATTCTTCTAAGGTGCCCGCTGCCGGTAGAACTTTCTAAAACGAAAGCGGCGGAATGCGCCAGTCCGAACGCGCCGTCGCAGAAAAAAACCGCCGCCGTGACTCAGCGCTGGTTTTCAAAAAAGAAACCAGCGCCGACTCACGTCGGCGGTTACAACATTTTAATCTCGCGACCGAAGTCGCGGATTAGAGCGCGGCTGCAGCTTTCGGGCTGAGCAGCGTGTGGGAGACCAGGATCTTCTTGGCCATGACGTGGCTGGCGCAGCACGAGGTCTGGCCTGCCGAGCAGGTTGCCTTCGTCTGGGCGCTGGTCATCGTCTTGGAGCAGCAACCTTGGCCTTCCTTTGTGGAAGCCGTGCTGGTCATGGTTTTGGAGCAGCACGCGTGGTTATCCTGGCTGGCCGCCGTGCTCGTCTTGGTCTTCGAGCAACATCCTTCGCCGCCGGCCTGGACCGCCACTGCAAATGCCATTAGAGAAACGATCGCTATGAGCTTTTTCATATTGTTTTACATGTACCAGCTTTTGGCGGATTTGCAAGCACAAGATTTAGCAGCAAATGGGCCTCTAATGTTTGCGATTCATTTTCGATATTTCTATCATCCGGCATGGATTTGAAGACCGCGCCGCATTCAGCGAGTTGGCAAAAGTTCCATCCGCCGACCGAAGCGGCTGACATTTTGGCCAACTGCAAACGACTCACCATTGCCAGCTCGACTGCCGAATTAATTGACCTTGCCTGCGGCGGACCGGGGTCGGCTCAATTTGAAGTCAGCTACGAAATTCCTGGGAAGGGAATGGTCACTGAGGCAACGGTCGTGCGCGCTCGAAACGGCATTGTCGCCAACTACCCAGAACCCTACATGCGGCGTCGGGACCCGGATTGCATGGTGATTGGCGACGGACTGCCAACGGATAAGGAGGCTTTTCATAAGCGGTTCGGCTCGGACTTCGGCCCGTTGCGCGAGCAGACCTTTGCCTGGTTGAAGAGCCAGGAACTGATCCTGTTCGGTTTCATTGCGGGCGGCGCCGGAATGGGCATGGACGCGATCGTGATAGCCCCTGCGAACGCGGGCTTTTTTGCACTCGGCCTGGCTATGCTGCAGGGAATACTTCCAGAAGAAATGATTCTGCCCACCTTTGTTCCTCGGGCAATCATCTATGTTGCGCCTGTGTTCAGGCACACACATTTCGACCGGAAGCAAGTTGTCGTGCACAATCGGCGCGAGGCTTTGCACGAGTTGTTCTCGTACAATCTGTATCCTGGCCCAAGCGCCAAGAAGGGAATATACGGCGTGTTGCTGGGCCTGGGTGAGCGAGAGGGATGGGTCACTACTCACTGCTCAACCGTTCAGGTGATCACGCCCTATGACAACGAGGTCACGATCATGCACGAAGGCGCCAGCGGAGGGGGAAAGAGCGAAATGCTCGAACAAGCCCATCGCGAGCCCGACGGTCGCCTGCTGCTGGGGGAAAACCTTCTGACGGAAGAAAGGCGTTACCTGGAGATCCCGCGAAGCTGCGCGCTGCGAGCGGTGACCGACGATATGGCTTTGTGCCACCCTTCGCTTCAAGACCGGCAGGGTAAACTTACCCTCACGGATGCTGAGAATGCCTGGTTTGTCCGCGTCAATCACATCGAACACTACGGAACGGATGTCCATTTAGAGCGGCTCACAGCGGAGCCGCCGGCGCCCCTTCTGTTTCTGAACATTGATGCGCCGCCGGCTGGCCGCGCATTGATCTGGGAGCACATTGAGGACGCACCGGGCAAAAGGTGCCCCAATCCTCGTGTCATCATTCCGCGCCGCGTGTTTCCAAACGTGGTCGAAGGAGCCGTTTCCGTGGACATACGCAGCTTCGGCGTACGCACCCCGCCCTGCACCAAAGAAAAACCGAGCTACGGGATTCTGGGCCTGATGCACATCCTGCCGCCGGCGCTGGCCTGGCTATGGCGCCTGGTTTCGCCTCGAGGACATGCCAACCCGAGCATTGTCGATACTGAGGGCATGACCAGTGAGGGCGTGGGGTCCTACTGGCCATTTGCTACCGGTCGCCGTGTGGACCAGGCGAATCTGCTGCTCCGCCAATTCGCCCAGAACACTCGGATGCGTCACATTCTGTGCCCAAACCAGCATATCGGCGCCTGGCGCGTGGGTTTTATGCCACAGTGGATCGCTCGCGAATATTTGGCCCGTCGGGGCGCCGCGAAGTTTCGCCCCGACCAACTGCGTCCGGCGCTTTGCCCCTTGCTTGGTCACACGTTGCATCAATTGCAAATAGAAGGCCGAATGGTTGCCCGCTGGTTTCTTCAAGTGGACACTCAGCCGGAAGTTGGCCAGGAAACCTATGACGAAGGCGCCAGGATTCTGAATGAATTCTTTTCAATCTGTCTGGCTGACTTCCGGGACCCGGACCTGGACCCTCTCGGCAAGCAAATCGTCTCTTGTTGCCTGGATGGAGGCAAGTTGGAAGACTACGAACAGCTCATTCCCGCCACTTGATTCGCTGGCTGGCGCCTCCGGCTTGCTTTTTTTAGACGTGACAACTCTGCCGCACGGAGACGAGCTGGTGTCTATCATCGGCGTGGATTATACCCGCTTAAAAACCAGCGACGGGGGGGATCTCTACCTGACTCAGTTCGGCGTTCCGTTCCGGGATCAGCTCACTCCTGAAAACTGGTACGCGCCGGAATGGTTTGAAGCACGGCGGGTGCGCCTGGCGGGAACAAGCGCCATCTACCGAGTGCCCACCCGGGCGGTGCGCGGGTCGAGCCTGGATCTTGTGGTTCGCTTCAGCCGCGTGGGTCATGAAGTGCCCCGTGACCCCAGGGATCCCAACGAAAATATTTGGGCCGAGTTTAACAGCCCGTTCGAGGAATTTGCCTTACTCATGGCGCTCAGATCAACCCGCGCCGGGAATCCTCACCGTTTTATTCTCACCAAAAAGCCGCTCGCGATTTATTCTCCGGCCCGTCTGCTTCAGGAATGGCAGACCGGAAGGTCTGCAAGCAGAATTGAATTGAAACGCCTGCAACATCCTGAAGCCAATATAGATATGCGCCACCAGTACATCTTGCTCTATGGCTGGATCAAGGGCCTCAACGCAGTTCAGGCCGCGCAGGCGCTGACGATGACCTATAGCTCGGCTGTGCAGTTCCAAAACGATGCCACAGCTCGCGCCATTCGCGATTTGGCCCAGCATGGTTTCCGCATGGCTGATATCAAACCGGAACACATTGTCCTGCGAATTCGTCCGGATGGCTCGCTGCTTCGCTGGCCCGATGGCAGTCTGATTTATGCTCTGGTGGACTATGAACTGCTGGAGCGAATTCCGGAACCGGTCTCCGGATCCTGAGCCCGATGTTTCATGCGTTACCTAATATGACGAAGGGTTGTAGGGGACGACGTAAGGAGTCCTCCTTCAAACCCGCCGGTCTAAAGGGACTCCTCACGTCGTCCCCTACAGCCGGTGTGAAACATCCGCGCTCAGCCACAATTGTATGCGCGTTCTAAAGCATTTGTTCGACAACAACCGGGCGTGGGCCGAAGGTATTTCCCGATCCGACCCGGAGTTTTTCCAGAAGCTCGCCCGACAACAGGCCCCGAGCTATCTGTGGATCGGCTGTTCCGACAGCCGCGTACCCGCCAATCAGATTGTTGGTCTGTTGCCAGGGGAGATGTTTGTCCACCGCAACATAGCCAATGTGGTCGAGAGCACAGACCTGAACTGCCTCTCTGTCCTCCAGTTCGCAGTGGACGTGTTGAAGGTTCAGCATGTCATCGTGTGCGGCCATTACGGTTGTGCCGGCATCCGGGCCGCACTTCGCGGGGAGCAATTCGGCCTCGTGGACGATTGGTTGCGATTTGTGAGCCGAGTTCGCCAAAAGCACGCGGCCAGCCTCGACGTCGTTTCAGACGAGGCGGCGCGCGCCGACCGGCTTTGCGAACTAAACGTCATCGAGCAAGTCATGAATGTTTGCCAGACCAACACCTGCCGCGCTGCCTGGACTCGAGGCCAGACTTTGACAACCCACGGCTGGATTTACGGAATACAGGATGGACTTCTGCGCGACCTAAGTATCACCGTCAAGGAGTTTGGTGGAGTGCAGGACGCTTATCAGCGCGCATTATCGGCCCTGGTCCCTGGTCCGACCCGGATGGAAACGCTCTGACCACGTCCGTGAACCCAACTCTCCACTCTCGCCGCAGTTTCCTCTACCGCAGTTCACTGGCCGCCGCCGGCTTTTGGATCGCGCGCAGTTCGTGGGCTCGTGTTTCCCCGAACGAGAAGCTCAATCTGGGCGTGATCGGCACTGCTAACCGCGCTCGCGAGGATCTCCGCGCCGTCAGCAGCCAAAACATCGCCGCCTTGTGCGATGTTGATGAAAATTTTCTGGCCTCAGCTAAACGCCGGTACTCTGATGCGCGCACGTACAACGACTTCCGCAAACTGCTCGAGCAAAAAGACCTCGATGCGGTAGTGATCGCCACGCCCGATCATACTCACGCGGTGGCGACGGTTGCCGCCCTTCAAGCCGGGCGCCACGTCTATTGCGAGAAACCACTCACCCACACCGTCTCCGAGGCACGCATCGTGGCTGAAACCGCCAGGCAGTACCAACGCGTGACTCAGATGGGCACACAAATTCATGCCAGCAAAAACTACCGCCGCGTCGTCGAAGTGATTCAAAGTGAGGCCATCGGCCCGGTTAGCGAGGTCCATGTGTGGCAGGGCGCGGTCTATACTGCTGGCGGCCGGCCTAAAGACAGGCCGCCCGTGCCGGCCACACTGCACTGGGATTTATGGCTCGGTCCAGAAGCCGCCAGGCCCTACCACCCGACTTACGTCCCAAGACATTGGCGCAACTGGTGGGCCTTTGGAAGCGGCACGCTGGGCGATTTTGGCTGCCATTATATGGACCTTCCGTTCTGGGCCCTGGCATTGCGTTATCCACTCTCCGTTGAAACCGAAGGCCCGCCCGTGCTTGCCGAGGGCACTTGTCCGTGGCTGATAGCCCGATACGAGTTTCCGGCCCGAGAGGTGCGATTGTGCGCCCGCCCCGAGGTGGCTCCTGCTCTGCTGCCGGCCCTAAAGCTCAACTGGTATCACGGCTCCAAAGATGGCCGCCAGGTTCTCCCGCCACTCTTCGCCGAAAGCAAAATGCCCGACCGGGACGTGTATGCTTCTGGCGGAGTGCTCTTCGTAGGCCAGAAAGGAATGTTGCTGGCCAATTACGATAAATACGTGTTGCTGCCCGACACGGATTTCGCTGGCCACGAACCACCTCCGCGCTCGATCCCCGATTCTATCGGCCACCACGCAGAATGGATCCAGGCGATCAAGACCGGAAGCGCGACCACATGCAATTTCGATTACTCAGGCGCGTTGACCGAAGCGGTGCTGCTGGGCAATGCGGCCTATCGATCCGGAACGAGAATCGAGTGGGATCCGCACCATCTGGTAGCCAGAGGAAATCCAAAGGCTAATCGCTTCATTCAGCATGAATACAGGAAAGGATGGAGTCTTTAGAAAATCCGAAATCCGAAATCCGAAATCCGAAAAAACAGAAGTCGCAAAGTGCGGTGGCTTACCATGAGCTGATAGACAAACGAATTGGGACAAGCGAGTAAGCAGAATCCCTCACTCTATTCGCATATCCCAAAAGGGCTTTCCATGTTGCCCTGGAGAACCGGCCCGCATTTTATTCCTGGAGCAATTTGTCCACCGCCGCGGCGATTTCACTGCGATGATATAGACCGCGATAGCGAATGACGCCTTTGCGATCCAGAACGTAGATGGTGGGCCAACCATGAATGTTGTAGGTCCTGGCGATGGGACCCTCCCGAGCGTCCTGGAACGAAGGCCAGGTCATCTCGTACTTTTCGGCGGAGGCTTTGGCTTTTTCGGTATCGTCGTCGGCATGGATCCCAAGCAGGACGAAGGGCTTTCCCTCCATTTGCTCGACAAGTCTGCGGAATTCGAGCGCTTCATACTCACCGGAGCACAGAGCGCTCCAGAACAGAAGCGTAACTACCTTGCCGCGATAATTGCTGAGCTTCATCGGACGGCCGTACAGATCGTAACCTTCAATTTCAGGGGCGACTTTGCCTATGGTAAGCCGGCGCAATTCCGAAAGCTGCGGTTTGGCTAGTTCGCCAAGCGGAAAGCCTCGCTGATTGACCTGCCCGAACTCAGCGATCACTCGCTCGTAAAGTTTTTCGGCTTCGACGGCAGCCGGCTTGTTCTTGCCGTAATTGGCAGCATCCTTTCGCAGCGTTGCCAGAGCGAAGCAGGCATTCCCGCGCACCTCTGAATTCGCGTTCTGGTCGAGAATTGCCTGCAACAGGTTGCTCGAGCAACTGGGACGCATCCGTTCCAACTCCTGAGTGAGCTTCACCAGGTCATGGCTCTGGATGTGCCCTTGGAGTATCACGTCTGCAGCCTTTTGCGCGTCCGCGCCATCGGGTGAATTGGTCAGAATCCATTGAGCCGCCCCAAAGGCCGCGGGACTTGCCGGCTCGTTGTCGAGCAGCGTCAGCAGTTCCGCTCGGTTGGGTGCCGTTGGCTGTGGCATGTCTTTGCGCGGCAGATCGTCCGAAAGCCCAGCGCCCGTCCAGTATCCGATTCGCCGGTGGATCCGGTTGTCGCAGACATCGGCGCCGACCTTCATGCGAAGGCCGTCGAGAGTCCAGCAGGCGGGGGCGATGGCGACATCATACCGGGTGCTGAGGCGGACTATGCGGGTCTGATAGCGGAGAACGCCATTGCGGTAATCAATATTCCTGACCTCAGTGGGAAGAGGATCTTTAAGGTCGGTATCGGAATAGTGAGACAGAGCAACGTTGCCGTTGAATTCGAGTTTGAGGACGCGCGTGGGGTGGAGGACATCAATCCAGAAATCGCAAGTTGGACCGTTCTTCGACTGAACTTCGACGTGCCAGGCGCGGATGCCTTCGACCGGTTCCTGACCGGCCAGCGTGACAGTCTTTGCCTCTTTGTAGGGCAGGCATGTCTCGACCATATTCTCGACGTACAACGAGGTGCTGACCCCGAGGCAGCGTGGGTCGAAAATGAAGATGCCCGAGCGGCCAGGTTTATCAATCGTAGCGCTGGGATGCGGACTGTCGGTTTCCCAATAATCGGTGACGGCTTGGCCGTCGTAAAACGCCGTGTGATGCGATGGGAAAGGCTCGACTAGCCCTTCGCGGATGGCCTGTTCGCGCGGCATCTGATCGGCACGTTTGATGAGCGCCTCGGCCTCGGGTCCGCCCGTAATAGGGGTGACGTAATGAAATTCCTGGCCGATAGATTCAGCCCAACAGCGACCATCTTCAAATTGGATTTTGAGCTGAAGCCGATTGGTGTCAGCGGGGCGAGTGACACTGCCAGAGGTGAAAACGTCGAACTCGATAATGCCGGAGGTGATGCGCTGGCGGGCGCGGACCACGCCTTTCAGCAGTTTCACCGGGTCGGGCTCGCCTGGTTCGCCAGCATTGTTGGGTTCCGAATTTGCCGCCGCCAGGGTATTATTGCCCGTACCATTCTGTTCCGTCAGGGCGGCTGCTGTTTCCGGTCCTGTGCTGGGGTTGGGGTTGCGCTTGTTCGCGCGCAAAACGAGGAGCGAGGCGCCGCCGACCAGGACTACAGCCGCCAAAGCGGACACGAGCTTCAACCTGGGCACATGCGACAGCAAGCCGGGAATAGAACCGGCCAATCCCATGGGTGCCGAGATCTTAATCGCGGCCAGAAGAGGCGCCAGGCTCCTGGGCGCCGCTTCAACCGATCGGTCGAACAGGAGCGTCCCGAGCAACGCTGCGCTGCACGTGGCGCCCAGGCCGCCCATTTGCCCGCGCAATCGTTCGAGCGCCCGGCTCACGCGCATCTTCGCCGCATCTTCACTGATTCCGAACGCCCGGCCCAGGTCCGCCATCGTTTTCTGCTCGAAAAACCGTAACAGGATCACCTGCTGGTCGTTTTCATCCAGTCGATGAAGTGCTTCATCCAAAACTGGCGTCATCTGGTTCCAGGCGGCTTCTTCGGTGTGGTCGGTTTGCATGGCTACGGCGTGCTGTTCGCGGGCGCGCCGGCGGGTTTCAGAGCGCCACAGGTCAATCGAGACGTGAACGGTCGTGCGATGCAACCACGCGAGCAACTGGGCTTCCGAGTCCAGCTTCGGCGGCGCCTTGGACAAGCGGATAAAAACTATCTGAGTCACCTCCTGTGCCAAGGTCATATCGGCCACCCGCCGTTTGGCAATCGAATACACCAGGTCCGTAAACCGGCGAACCAACCCGCCAAAAGCTGCTTCCGCCCGCGTGCTCCGAAACTCCGCCAATAGCTCAGTTCCGTTCATTCATTGATATAATCGTCACCGACTGCGAAAAGGTAACAAGAAATCCGAAACCCATGTAGCAGCCGAGGTGACGAGGCTCTGAAATCCTTGTGCACGAGCAGGTTACAAATCAATTAGAGCCTCGTCACCTCGGCTGCTACTACTATTTCAAACCTTCTGACCGATTACGCAAACCGTGCTTCCCTCCTTGCCGATCCTCTTCAGGCCGCATAACTTGGCTTGGCCATGATAGGAATGTGCAAGCGCCCGCCGGCCGCCTTTTCGTTAATTGAACTATTGCTGGTGGTAGTCATCATACTTGTCCTGACCACACTCTATTGGCATTCCGGCTCCGCCAACCGCCAGCAAGCTTTGAAAGCCGGTTGCCAAAGCAATCTGCAGAAACTCTACCTGGCCCTCCAGATTTATTCCAACGAGCAGGCCGGCAAATTCCCCGCCACCAACGGCGCGCGCACCGCGGAGGAGCCGCTTGACCTTCTCATCCCCAAGTACACCGCCGACACCTCCTTTTTTATTTGTCCAGCCAGCGCCGACTCACCTCCGCCCTCGGGTGATTCGCTCACAAAACATAAAATCAGCTACGCCTATTTTATGGGCTGGTCCGCGAAAGATGCTCAACAAATTTTGATGAGCGACAAACAAGTGGACACCTCTCCCAAGACCGTTGGCCAGGCAATCTTCTCCACCTCAGGCAGCCCGCCCGGAAATAATCACGACAAATCTGGCGGCAACCTGCTTTTCTGCGATGGCCACACCGACCCCTGCCCCGCCCTCGCCCCATTTGCAATTCCCGTCCCGCCCGCAATTCAACTTCTGAATCCCAAGTAGCCACGGGCATGATCCGTCACTGCCGCGCGCATTGACGTAGCTACAAATTGTATATACTGTATTGTGGTGCAATTCGAGTGGGACGCGGAAAAGAATCGAGAAAACGTTCGAAAACACGCTATTGATTTCGCCGACGTCCCCGCAATGTTTGAGCATCCAATGGTCACATTTTTGGACCAACGCAAAGATTATGGCGAGGACCGGTGGATCGGAATTGGGCTGTTGAAGGGCATTCCCGTGGTGGTCGTGTTCACTGAACGAGGAGAGGATACCACTCGCATCATTTCAGCCAGGAAAGCAACCAAGCAGGAAAGGAGAATCTATGCAGACGAAATCCAAGACTAATTTAAAAAAATTGAAACGCATGCGTGACGAGGAGATTGATTTTTCGGATATACCAGCGGTTGATCCGAAGCAATTCAAGAAGATGGTTATCCGAATGCCTGCGCCTAAGCCTTTGGTTTCGATTCGATTGGATCCTGAAGTGCTCGATTGGTTCAAAAAACAAGGGAAAGGATATCAAACGCGGATCAACTCGGTCCTCCGCGGGTACGTTAAAGCACAATCGCACTGACGGCCATTGAGCGGCCCTCTATCCGACTACTCAGGTAATTTCGGTTTCGCGCATTAGACATTGGACTTAGGATTTTGGACATGACCCCCTGCCCTCGCCATCCTCAGCACATTGCTACGGAGGTGTGCTACATCTGTTCCAAGCCAATCTGCCCTAAGTGCATGGAGGTTTTCGGTTACGTCTGCTCACCTCTGTGCAAAGCCAAAGCTGCGTCGCACGGTATTGCTGTGCCGGTATTTGCCGGTCAGAAATCCGTTCGTGAAGCGCGGCTCTGGCGGACAGTGCGCGTGAGCGCTTGGACCGTGGTCCTGCTGGCAATAGCAACCGCGGGAACATGGATCTGGTATTCCTTTTTCGCATCGAAGCCAAGACCGGTTTTTTCGGTGCGCTTTGCGCAGCCGTCCTACTCCGGGCAATCGTTTGTTTCGGCAGATCAGCAGATCATTTTCCTGCATGGCGCAACACTCGCCCGGCACGACATGAAGGAGAAAAAAGAAATCTGGTCGCGAGAACTCATAAGCCAGCAACAGATTGCCGCGGAAGTAGCCAAGCGAGTGCAAGAAATTCAAGCGGCGTTCGCGCAGGCCCAGGGAGAGGACGCGGCGGATGCCATGAGAAATTTGTCAGCGGAAAAACTGGCGCGCCGGGCTGAAAAGGCCGTCACCTCACAGTTGGAATTGCGCGTTCGGGGACAGAACATTTGGGTCTCCTATCCCGACAGGTTGGTCCGTTTCGATTGGCAAACAGGCAATCCCGCGCAGGAAATTCCTATTAACCAGAAGTATGGCGGCGCGGTGGCGCTCGGGGATGAATTCCTGGTGCTGAACATGAACTCCGGCAAGCCGGTCGTATCGCACGTTGGCATGGCTACTTGCGAATCGCGCGCCGAAGAGTTGTCGGCCTTGACGCCGCTGCCCGGCAGCTCGAGCAATAGCCGCTACACTCTGGCCCAGCTTGGCAGCCCCTCGGGTTACCAGCCTCTCGACCCCAACAAAGTCGCCGAGCAGGTTCGACAGATGTCTTTACCCGCGCGCCTGGCGCTGCCGGCGATGCTGGCCGCGCGCATGAATCAGGAACGCGCGCTGGCCGAGATGAACACCGAGCAGCGCCGCGAGCCCGGGCCGCCGCGGCCAGAGCCTGACTCCATCACCATCGTTCCTACGCCGGACGGCTTTGTGCAGCTTTCACGGCAGTTGGCGGAGTCGCACATAGTCGAGCGCCAGGCCATGAAAGCGCCACCCGCGCGCTCCGCTTTCGAGGGCATGCCCTCGGTGGCCAAGTCCACCGAAATGATCAACGAGATGCTGAACGAAATGCAGCGCGCGCACGGCGGCGAGAAAGTGTATGAGGACCTCAGTCAGTACCGAGTCACGTTGCGGCAACTCGAAGGCAGCCAGGAATGGAAAGGCGATGTCATTGGTCCGCCCGCGTTGTTTCCTCTCAAAACCGTTCAAGTGCTGGCGGCAGACAACACCATTTCAGTCTTCGATAAATCGAACAACAAGCTTTGGGATGCCAGCCTGACCTATAAGCTCCGCGGCAGCGCAGCCTCGGTTGACCAGGAAAATCCCATTTTCGGCCGCGGCCCCTGCATCGAGCACGATGGCTCGCTCTATGTTGCTGATGAAGGGGTGCTGACTGCTTTCGATCTCGCCACCGGAAAAGTGCGCTGGCGCTATCCTTCGGTGGGTATTTCCGGGCTGCTTTTTGATGAGCAGGGTATGATCTACGTAAACACCACCACTGCCAGTCCGGATCAGATCAAGTACTCGCGCCAGATTGATATTGCGCAAAACGTCGGCTCGGTTGTCCTGAAGCTGGATCCTCGCACCGGAATTACTTTGTGGAAACTCGAGTCGGCGGGACCCGTCGCTTACGTCTCAGGAAAATTCCTCTATACCGTCGCTTTCTATAACCCGGACGAGGAAGAAGATCCTTCAGTACGGATTGAGAGCCAGGAACCGGCTTCGCCCTGGCTGCGTATCCGCCGCATCAGTCCCAAAGACGGGCATAAGATTTGGGAACATTCCCAAGAGCGCGCCCCGCTGGACCTTCAATTCGATAAAAATAGCATCCGCCTGATCTTCAAAAAAGAGGTGCAGGTGCTTAGGTTCTTGTCCTTCTGACGAGGCACGGCCCAGACCTGTAGGGCAGGCTTTCCAGCCTGCCGGTTCACGGGGGCTTTTCAGCCCCGTGAAAACTTGATCTGTTTACGACGCATGTTGACCTTCAAGGACTCTAGTCAGACTGGCCCGACGTTTTTTCACGTTTGACCTTTTACCTTTTCACCTTTCACCGAGGCCGTAGCTCCGATGTAACCATGTAACTCATGTAACCCATTTAACTCTTTAACTTTTTTCACGTTTCACCTTTCACGTTTTACGTTTCACGTCTCACATTACAGGCTCCTCCCTGGGAACCTCTTTAGCTATCGCCATCAGCGCTTCGGAGATGCTTTCCACTTCTTTGTCTTTCAACACTTTCGCCTGTTTATTTCCCAGGATAGCGTCGCGAAGCTCGTCGCCCATGATGCATTGGACCACGCCGTGCATGTCCCAGTCTATCTTCAACATTGCATCCGTAAACACCAGTAAGCCCCGCGCCTGCGGCTGCGACCCATTTCGGTGCTTGCGCAGACCGCTTTGAATTGCCTCAACCCGCTCTGCAAACTCCTTCACTAAAGGACGGTCCGGGCGATACCCATTCCAAAGCAACTCTCCGGTTCCATCTGCTGTAACCGTGCCTTTCCAATTCTTCTCGTCTATGGCATACAATCCAGTGGGGCCGACGACCACGTAATCCACTTTGCCAGCAGCGGTGTTCGGTCCCACGATGACCCTGAAACTGTCAGGAAAACCTTCCAGAGTTTGACCCACCAGGCTTTCAGCAGGCGCGGATCTGCTCGCCTCGGTAGTTCCGCCACCCAGCGACTCGATCTTTCGGCGCCACGATATGAAGACAACGCGCAGAAGCACCACCATGCCCGCAAAGGCCAGCGCATGCGACCACAACGGGCTCTTTTGCATTTCCACGCCCAGAAATATCCCAGAAACACTGAACAACCCCGCTGTGAACACCAGCATCCGGGCCATCGCCTTCCGCCGTTCATCCACCACTTCGTGGCTGATCGTCAGGCTGCTATCGTCCAAAATCTTTGCCATACATCATTATCCATACGTCTGGGGAACCTCTCAACATCGGGCGGCCAATCATCCCCCGTCCGCCACAGAGGAACCCAAGTCGCTCCATTCTACCTGGCACAGTCTGCGCAAATTAACAGAATAATGTCCAGTCAGAAAGGTTACAGCAATGTGACATCTTCTGCCTGGCCACGCGGGAGAGCAATGCTCTGTTTTTCTTAATCTTAATCTTCCTCCTTCCGAACCAGTTTGTCTGTCCGTTCGACTTGGGAGAACGTCTTCCGTAATCCACCACCCACCCGTTCAAAAATTGCTCTCCTCAAAACAAAAAATGTAAGAAAACTATTGACAGCAGTAGATCTTTTATGGTTGACTCCTCGCATGAACTGCCCCACACACCGCAGTCCTGCTCCTTTTGTTGGCTCCCTCGTCGTCTCGAACCTCCACTCCTGAGTTTAGAACCGCCTATGAAAGCCCACCTGCTCGCTGGTTTGATCGCGATCCTTTCACCGACTGTTCTGTTCGGCCAATGGCAAATCGCCGTGGATGAGAACGGCCATAGCAACACGAACTCGCTCTCAGCTCCAATCTCAACCTCTGCGCTTCCATGGATGGTTGGACCGGACCCAACTGACGGATTGATGAACTGGAATAGTGTGCTCATCTACACTCTTCCATTCGCCGGTGTTCGGGGCGACGTCCTGGTCCAGGATCCGGTGCAAGGCAGCCCTATCCTGGACGTGCTTCGCTTCGACGGCGCCAACCACCTGATCTTTTACTCCGACAGCATTGATGGCTACGATTCCCTGGCCGATACACCCGGGCCGCCGAATCCGTTTCTGCCGCTGATTGCCGGGCCATATACCGAAGGTCCCGCAGGAATGCCCGAAGGCCAACCGCAATGGATAGACTACGCGCCGAACCCAAATATGCCCGGCGGCGATCCCAGCAATCCTGTTTACCGTTTCTACAGTGAAGTTCCTGAGCCACTGAGCGGCCTCATCGCCTTGAATGTGCTCGGAGCATTCGCCGGCGCAGCCCTGCGAAGGCGGAATTTGAACAGGAGCTAACAGAGAAAACAGAGCAGAGGATTCGTGTTTATTCACGTCCATTGGTGGTTGCTGTTAACGACGTTGGCCTGGTGCTTTAGGACACAGGCTCAGCAAATCGAACGTCCTGGCTTCGGCCTGCAAGTCGGGGACCATGCGCCCGCATTCACGCTAAAAGACCAAAACAACCAGGAAGTTTCCCTGGAAGCACTGCTCAAGAAAGGGCCGGTGGCAGTCGTTTTCTACCGTTCGGCAGGCTGGTGCATGTTTTGCAAATTCGAACTGAAACATCTCCAAAACAACCTGAAGGAGTTCGAAGCCGCAGGCGGCCAGGTCGTTGGCGTCAGTTATGATGCCATCCCCGTCCTCAAACGTTTCGCCGACAGTCAGCATATTACCCTCCCGCTCCTGTCGGACGAAGGCAGCAAAACCATTGATGCCTACTCCGTCCGCGACCAAAGCCGCACGGGCGCGCCTGGTTGCGCCGGCCACGCCGCCTTTGTTGTGGACCAAAAAGGTATCATCCGGGCCAGGTTCCTGGATGCCATTTACCAGGAGCAGCCCGGCATCGGACTCCTTGTTAAAGCCCTTAAAGACGCCCGCAGCCCGGAAGCAAAATCTTGAACCACACCCAACGCCATAACTCCCGCCGCGTGAGGACACGCGGCCTACAAGTGTTTGTAGGCCGCGTCCCTCGACCCGGTGCTATGGCTTATGACGCTGGTGTAATGAAAAGTGGAAATTTGGAAACCTAAAGCCATGAACAAACGAATCCACAACCTAATTCCAATCCTTGCCGCCGCAGCCGCCACGGCCCTGGTTTGCCCGCGCGCCAACGCCGACCTCATTGACCTGACCACCGATGGCAGTGGGAATTTCAACATCACCGCAGTTCCGTTTGACGTCACGCTCAATCAATTCAACGCGGCGAACAAAAACAATACAGGCCCGGCCCAGACAGTTCATGCGTGGATTCTGCGGGATAGCTCGGCTGGCGCTCCTGCGCCTGCCCCTGGCAGCGGAATCCCGGTCCTGAGGATGCGGCTCACGGCAGGCCAAAGAGTCACGGTCAATTTCAAAAATATGTTGCCCGCGGGAGCGAACCCGGAAGGCGCCAGCATCCATTGGCATGGCATCGAGTTGGATAACGATAGCGATGGCGTGGCCGTCACGCAGGATTCGGTCCTGAGCGGCCAGTGTTATACTTACCGGTTCATCGCGCCGCGGCCCGGACTGTTTTGGTTTCACTCGCACATGTTGCCCGGCAATACGCTGTTCGCGGGCATGTACGGCATCATTATCGTGACCGACTGCTGCGAAAGCGGCCTGGTCAGCAGCAACCGCCTGCCTGCTGCCAACTCGACTTTCCAGCTTGCTCTTAGCGACATTCAATGGGATGACCGCGCCCAAACCAACAGCGTGAACAACCCAAACTTCGGGAACGTGGGCAAATATAATTCCGCATCCATCACCGGAACCGTGGGCCATGCGACAGTCATCTATCCGCCCGGCACGTTTCAAACGATCAACAAATGGATTCACGACTGCGGAGATAATGAGTCCGGAGTCGGCACGTCTCAGCCGGGCGGTGGAGCGCTATGCAAATTCGCTTCCGGCCCGGGCAACTCCGTCCTAGTCAACGGATTGACCCCCGAAGGCAACGCAGCACCTTTAGCCCCGGGCGGCACTCCAGCTCCTTTGACCTTCCCGGTCGTGCCCGGCCAATCCATTCGCCTCCAGCTTTTCAATGAGGCCCTCACCCGCAGCTTCGATCTGTTCCTGGTTAATCCGACGAACAACCAAACGATCCCTCTGTACCGCATCGGCGGCCAGGGAGGGTTGCTCGACAAAGCCAGACTCGAAGGCGACGACGCGGGCAATCCGAATGGCGGAAACGACTTCGGTTGGGTAAGCGCCTATGCTGCAGGCCACATCTCAATCAGTTCCGGTGTCCGCTCGGATGCTGCTACCTGCATACCCGGCAATGTAGCGCCGAACACGACGCTTATCCTGATGGCAAGCAACAACGTCACACAATGGCCGTTACAGAACCAGGGCTACATCCGCAATCTCTTTCCCATCGCTTACTTCAAAGTCGGCGCAGGCGCTGCTCCGGCTGGTGCGTGTGTTACCAACGGTTACCCCATCCGCATGCTCGGCGGCTGCCACGCAGTCGAAAACATTACCAACGGCGCGGCCATCAACCAGTTCATTCCCACCAACCAGACTCCGGCGCATCCATCCAGCGCCAACTCCACCATCTCACTTACCAGCGATAAGAGCGCACCCTCGATTGATAACCTGAACTTGAGCCCTGCAAACTATCCGGCAGGCAATCAGTTGGATGTCAATTACGGCAACGGCACCGCCTGGCAGGTCGCGCCACTCGCCACCGACCGATATGCGCACGTTGGCGATGTGCTCCTGCTTACGGTTGCCAATGGCACCGGAAACATGGGCTCCCTGGCCCATCCCTACCACCTGCATGGCTTCTCCATGCAACCGATTGCCATGGTTGACGACAACGGCACGCACGAATTCGGCTATAACGAGTTCCTGGACACCATTGATGTCTATTCTGGACAATCGTACATCTTCAGCGTCCGATTGGATGACCGCCCGAAACTCTGCGATCTCTCCTGCGGCAGCGGTCCTAACAACGGACCCGTGCTTCAGCCCTGCACGGACGGCGGATGTGGCGGCGCCCTTGGCCGCTGGCTCTATCACTGCCACATCGCTTCCCACGGCGTCCTCGGCATGATGGGCGAAATCATTGTTTTGGCCAGCGGCCAGCAGCCGATGGGCCTTGGCCAACCGCCGGACACGATCACGCCGGGTGTGGATGTCCTCGCCACGGCTGGAACGGGGTCGCAGACCGTTGCCGACGATTTCCTGTGGCAAAATCCGGGCCCGATCACGCACGTGACCGTGTGGGGCTCCTGGCTGGCCGACCAGGTAGATCCCGGCGCCACATTCGAGCTGAAGTTCTGGACTGACGTCCCCGCCTGCAATCCCATGCCCAGCCGCCCGGGTTGGCAGGCTTGGGAACAAATGTTCCCGCCAGGCACTTATACTTTCAGCAGCTTTTACCAACTCCCGCCCGGTGCCGAAAAGTTCGTTGATCCAAGCCAGGGCAGTTGCATTCCACCGGGCGATTCCATCATCTGGAAGTACGACTTCAACCTGCCCACCGACTCGACAGGCTTTTACCCGCTGCCCGGCAGCCCGATCAACTGGATCAGCGTAACCGCCTATACGGCCACAAATTCCGGTCTGCGCTTCGGCTGGAAGACCACGCCGCTGCAGTATGGCTGGAACGATGATTCGTCCTGGAGTTCGACCCTGTGGGGCCCGCCCTGGTCTGAGCTGATCTTTCCCGCGTGCATCCAGAACCCGAACATCGGCGCCAGCATGAACCAGGCCTTCCAGCTCTACATCCCAGGCACTTCCAATTGCGTGAATATGCCAATCCTCACAAACTGCGCGCCCGCAGGCGGTCCAGTTGTGTCCGCCCAACCGCCTTTCCTGACCGCTACACCTACAGGAGCGCAGGTAACCATCACCTGGGCCGGCGGCGGCACCCTCCAGTCTGCGCCCACTCCATTGGGCCCCTGGAGCGTCGTTCCCGACTCCTCCGGCACCCCGTACGTGACCTCGCCGAACGCCGACAAACGCTTCTACCGCGTAGTATTGCCTTAACGGAGCGCGTTTTACACTGCCGCCACGGAGCGCGGACATTCTTGTCAGCGGCAAGCCCCATTCTGGCGAGCAGGCTCGGGATGGACATCTGTCGGGCGTTCGAACGTTGCTGCGGACAAGAATGTCGACAAGAATGTCCGCGCTACGGTCCAAGGCGCTTCCGATAGCGGAAGTGCCCAGATGCACTCGCCTTGACACGCGATCGCGGATCAGGGTTGGCAGCGGTCTTTTGGGCGGGTATGTTCGCCGTGTGAGCGCTAACCAAAGGCAATTCTGGAAAAAGCACCCCGGGCTGGTTTGGTCTAATCCCAATGCGAGCGATTCGGCCCATATTCGGGCAGCGTTGGTGCGGCCGCGATTTGATCTATTGCTGGATATAGCAGCGGAATTTGGGCTGGAGCGAGTGCGGAAGGAGTGGGCGGAGTTGCAGAGCGACCCCACATGGGAGGTTGAACGTGCGCAGAGAATTGTCGAACGCATTTTAAGTCACATCGAGGAGGGTTTCGCCCGTGCTGCCGCCGGAAACTGAGCGGGTGTGGAACTTCCTCAAGGCGCAGCATGAACTTGGAGGGTTTGTGTTGATAGGAGGTTCAGGTCTCGCACTGCGTATAGGGCACCGGCTGAGCGAGGATCTCGATCTGGCTTGGCCCGAGCGCCGCCTCCCCCGCGCACGACTTGAAGCACTGCGCCGCATCGCAGATGCAAGCAGGTTCGATTTCCAACTTCAAGAAGACCAGGCAACAACCGATGAATTTGCTGACGCCGGGCTCGACATCCACGACTTCCATCAGAATTACCTGGTGGATGGAAGAGTGAGAGTTTCATTTTTCGCGCCTGAACCGCCTTTGGTGGCTGTCCTCCGAGGTGCGGCTGAAGCAACTGTCCGCGTGGCTTCCTTGCCAGAGTTGTTTAAGTCCAAGTGCCTCGTTTCAGCACAGCGCTCCAAGACCCGAGATTGGGTTGATCTCTATTTGTTACTGAGGGATCACGGATTCACGATGCGCGATTACCGAGCGGCGTTCGTTAAGGCAGGCGAAGTCTCTCAGTATGAAACCGGCCTGAGCCGAATTTGCAGCGGGGTCCCGCAGAGGGATGACGAAGGGTACGCCCATCTGCTGTCCAACGCGCCGAGCGTGGAAGAGATGAAAAAATTCTTTGTGGCCAAACGCGATCAGCTCGAGGTTGAGTTGGCGGCTGAAGCGTTGCAGAAGAAAACCAAGCCACAGGGTTGAAGATGGACTCAATCATCAAAACCTTCGGACAATCTGGGGACTCAATTTCTGTTACCTTTTTGGTTTTTGCGATTTTCCTTTATTTAGGCGCCTTGGTTGGCGCAATCCGATTTTGCAACCCACGCTGGAGGGAGAGAATGACAATCGCGGCTGGCTACAGCAAAACGACTCACGTCGTTTGCACTGGCAACTGTTTGATTTGGGGATCAATGTACTTGGGCCGAGCGGTGGGCTGGGCATTGGCAGAGAAGCACCATTTGCCAATCCAAGTTGCCTCAGTCCTGGCCTGCGGAGTGTCTTTCGGTGTTGACTGGTTAAGAGGTCACCTGCCCCGCACTCCGGGATAAAGTTCTGGTCCGGTCCGAATTGGTTCGCGGAGCTAAGGTAGAATCTCGGGCATACTGAGCGCCACGCCTTCCTTTTGCAAAATCTCAAGCCTCTGCAAAGCCGAAAGCACCGCCGCGGTTCGGCGAGCGTCAAGGTTCTGCAAGAACGGCGCCGCCAGCTTGAGGAGCGAGGTTTCGGCGGTTGCGACGTGGTTGGGCTCGTCTTTGCCGCCGGAGATCTGCTCCATGAGTTGTTCGAGGAAGTTCTTGGGCTCGGGCACAACGCGCACATCGTAATCCTTGATTTTGGCCTGGCCGGCAATGTAGGTCACTGCATCGTTCAACGTACCGAGACGATCCACCAAACCCAATTCGAGCGCCTGTTTGCCCGTGTAAACCCGGCCACCCGCAATATCATCCAGCGGCTTCTTCAAGCGGTCACCGCGGATGTCGCTGACGTGCTTCTTGAACACACCATAGACCTCGTCCATGAAGGAACGCATGCGGGCACGCTCGCTTTCAGTAAACATCTCATCGCTGGAGAACATTCCTGCGTTCTGCCCGCGTTTGTATTCTTTGAAGGTGATTCCGATTTTTTTCCACATATCGGTCGTCACAAGCTTGCCCGTCACGACGCCAATCGAAGCGGTTATGGTCGTCTCGTCCGCGAAGATGGTATCGGCGGCGCAAGCGACATAGTAACCGCCACTGCCGGCCACATCGCCCATCGAGACCACAAACGGTTTCTTGGCTTTGAGCCGGCGCGTGGCGTCCAGAATGATTTCGCTGGCCGTGGCCGAGCCGCCGGGTGAATCAACGCGCAAAACGACTGCCTTGATGGAATTGTCTGAAGCAGCCTTTTCGAGGGCTTCACGCAGGTCGGTGCTGAACGCCCCGACGCTGGCGCCGAAGGGATTTGCCCTCCCCTTGCCTGTCATGATTGGGCCGTTCACATACACAATTCCAACAGCAGGCTTGGCTTCTTTTTTGGAGGCTGCGCTGAAGAGTTGCCCCCAAATTTTGAGGAACGCGAACGGAGAGGAGAAATCTATGTCGGCCTCCTTTTTCTTTCCGTACTTCTTATCGAACACAACGTCCTGGCCGTACTTTTCTTTGAGCATTGACTCGAAATCCTGCCGTTGCTCGACGGCATCAATCAGGCCCGCAGCTTTGGCCTGCTCGGCGGTAAAGAGGCCGTTGTCGAGCCATTCTTTGGCTTTGCTCTCATCAACTTTTCTGCCTTCCGCGATGAGTTTCTTGAAACTGTCGTAGAGGCTGTCGAAGAGCCAATTCATCATTTGATCGGCCTCGGGGCTGGGCTGCTCGCGCATGAACAACTCAGCGGCACTCTTGTAGGCGCCCTCGGTCATGAAGTCCGGCTTTACACCAATCTTGTCCAGCAGACCGCGAATGTGCAGCGAACTGCCCTGCAATCCAGGGAAGAGCACCAGGCCGGTGGGCACGACGCTGATGCGCGAGCCACCGCAAGCCAGCGCATACTGGCCCATGAACAGCGAATCGCCATAGATATAGACCTCCTTGTCGTGTTTGCGAATCACGGCCATGGCTGCGCGCACTTCCTCGATTTGCGCAGGACCCAGTGCAGCCGAGTCTGGCAGGAGGACCACAGCTTTGACCGCCTGGTCAGTGGCGGCTTTGCCGAGACGCGCGATGAATTCTTTGAGCGAGGTTCCGGGCTGGCCAAACATCTCCAGGGCCTCATCTGCCGGCACCTCGGTCATGGGCCCGTCCATAGGGAACACGGCGATGGTCGGGTGAGACTTTTGTTCGGAAGGTTGATTGGAGGAGGCGTCGTTTGTGGCGGCGCGAAGGGAGCACGCAGCAAGTAATGTGAGTAACCTGATGTTTAGACAAGTTCCTCGGAAGACGTTTTTATTCATAATTCACCTTTGTTTCGCGGATACTGACATTAACTGCCTGCCAGTCAAGGTCAAAAGGGTATCCGCTCAGTGACGGCGGCTGGACGATAGGAGCGCCCAACTCTGTTGGGCGAGTCGAGCGCAGCTTGCCG
>PSRM01000114.1 GCA_003176045.1 Verrucomicrobiota bacterium
GGGGGAAAACGCAGCCAACAGCCACGCACAACAGAGTTGTGCGCTCCTTTTTTGCCTTTCTTGAACGCGCCCTGTCTTTGGCCAGAGAGCCAAAGCGCCAGAGGACTGGCGCACTCCAAGACGCTCCGCGCGACCGTCATCTTCGGTTTCCATTCAGGCTTTTGGTGCTCGCCTTGGCATCACTCCTCCTCCACGGTTGCAAGGGCGGGCCGGACTTTAAAACACCTGCTCCACCGTCAGGCCATGCTTATACTGCTTCACCCATCTCGGATGCCGTTGGGGCCACGAATGTCGCGGGTGGCGCAGCCCAGCATTTCCTGGAGGGCCGCGACATTCCGGGAGCCTGGTGGACCTTGTTCCATTCGCCCCAGCTTAATGACCTGATCGAGAGATCATTGAGCAATAACCCGAGTCTCATGTCAGCCCAGGCTGCATTGCTCGTCGCCCGAGAGAACGTTCTGGCGCAAAAGGGCTCTTACTATCCAAGCGCCTCGGCCAGCCTCTCCGCGGCTCGGCAAAAAACCTCTGCCAACATTTCGCCCACGCCGGTGAACAACCAGCTCTACTTCAACCTCTACACTCCCCAGGTCAGCGTGTCCTACGTACCGGACGTATTTGGCTTGAACCGGCGCACGGTCGAGTCGGTGCAAGCGCAGGCCGAGCAAGCCCGCTTCGCGCTGGCCGCTGCGCATATCAGTCTTAGCGCAAACGTTGTGGCGGCAGCCATCCAGGAAGCTTCGTTGCGCGGTCAGATCGCTGCCACTCGCGAACTCATCGGAGTCAGTTCAAACGTGCTCCAGGTTTTGCGCACACAATTAGCGCGGGGTTACGTGGGCCGTCTGGACGTGGCCGCACAGGAATCTCAATTGGCGCAGTCTTCAGCCACACTTCCGCCCCTGCTCAAGCAGCTTGCTCAACAACGCGATCTCCTGGCGGCATTGGCAGGGGAATTTCCGGATGCCCAGTTGGGCGGCCCATTTGAGCTTTCTACTCTTCAACTTCCTGAAGATCTGCCACTGAGCCTTCCCTCTCAACTGGTCGCGCAGCGACCCGATGTGCGGCAAGCGGAAGAAAACCTGCACGCAGCCAGCGCGCAAATTGGCATCGCCGTCGCCAATCGCCTTCCAAATATCACGCTCTCGGCAGATGCCGGAACAATGGCATTGCAGGCAGAAAAAATCTTCTCGAACGGGGCGGGCTTTTGGACTCTTGCCGCTTCGGCTACGCAACCGATTTTTGAGGGCGGGACGCTGCTTCATAAGGAGCGCGCCGCCCGCGCAGCTTATGAACAGGCAGCCCAACAATACCGCAACACGGTGCTAACTGCATTCCAAAATGTTGCCGATACCCTGCATGCACTCCAGCAGGATGCCGAAGCGCTGAAGGCGGCTGCTGACGCGAACGCGGCAGCAATTACGACGCTGAATTTGGTCCGCGGCCAATTTCAGAGTGGTTATTCGAATTACCTTGCGCTCCTGAGCGCGGAGCAGGCGTATCAACAAGCGCTGATCGCGTTTGTCCAGGCCCAGGCAAACCGCTTGGCTGATACGGCGGCTCTGTTTCAGGCGCTGGGAGGAGGATGGTGGAACCGAACTGACTTGCAGCAGAAATAAAGCGTTCTAATCTTACAATAAGGTATGCAAAAGCGCTTGCGCCGCATCCTGATCGCCGTAGTCATTGGCTTGGCGCTGAGCGCAGCGGGCATCCTGATACTGAGCGTTGCGCTGCAAGAAAAATTGCCCCGCTACCAGGGCCGGGTCTTGAATGACTGGCTGGCGGACAGAAAGAGCGCAGACGCGAGCGTGAGCAACCGGGCATGCGCCGCACTGGTTGCCTCAATCCCGCAATTGACGGACACCATTTTCAATGATACGAACGATTCAAAGCTAAGGCTGGCGCTGATTGGCGAGTTAAACGAATTGCCTGGCATCCAGATTTGTTTTTCGACGGCCGAAGGCCGGCGCGAGGTTGCAGTCCAGGCGTTGGGTTTGATCGGCCCTCGAGCCAGGTCCGCAGTTCCTGATCTCATAAAGGTTGTGAAGGGGAAGGATCCGGCGACTCGGCCCGGCGCTGCCTTGGCCCTGGGCCAGATACAGCACGAGCCCCAAACGGTGATCCCGGTCCTGATCGGTTTGCTCGACGACCCTCAAGAGGACGTCCCTGAAAATGCCATCGAAGCCCTGGGCGATTTCGGCGCGCTGTCAAAAGCAGCCGTACCCAAAATGCTTGAGATGCTGAAGCTTCCGGACAAGGACATGCAGGTTGCGTTGCGGACAGCGCTCAAAAAGATTGACCCCGAGGAAGCCGCAAAGGCGGGGATCAAGTGAGGGAGCGCGGACAGCCTTGTCCGCGCATTTCCCACCGTGAACTCTATCATTCTCGCTGTCAAAGCTGTCAGTACACAGGGCCAGTGACAAAGACCAGGATGTAGGGCAGGCTTTCCAGCCTGCCGGTTCAGGGGGCTTTTCAGCCCCCTGAACCGCCGCCTTCCGTGGCCGCGACGTAGAAAGCGCCGCAACCGGCCGGCTGGAATGCCTGCCCTACAAGCTTTGCCACTGCGCCCGATGTCGCCCGATGTCCCCGCCCCTTCACTTGACGCTCGACAAGCGGGGCTCTGCCGTCTAAAACTTACCAAAGTTGTGGAGCAATCCCGTATTAGAAATTCTTTGGCCTATGAAGTGGAACTCAATCATCGTCGGGGCCAGTTTAATAACTGGCCTGGGTAATATTGCCTTGGGCTCGGAGAACTTGCCGCGCGTCCCATTCGCAGAATGGGCCGAGGTCCCGGAACAGGACCAACTCAAGTTTCGAACCCTCTACGAGCAATCCGAGGCTTATTACATTTGGACCGGAAACCAGCGCCAGAACATTACTTACAAAACTTCCGAAGGGGAGAGTTACGGTATTGACATTCGCCAGGGTTACTTTGTTCTGGATTACGGGCTCACCGAACGGTGGGCGGCAGACCTTGAGTTTGGCGGCACAACCGTTGGGTGGCGCTCGTTTAATCCAAATGCCGAGGTCGGTGAGACAACCGGCATTATGGACCTCAGCTTCGGTGTCCGTTATCAATTGGTTCACGAAACGAACGACTGCTGGCTTCCTACAGCCACTTTCCGTGTAGCGGGGTTTATCCCCGGCAGTTATAGCGAGGATATCGCTTTTGCTCCCGGAAACCATTCCGCCGGGATTGAACCGTCACTGCTCTTGCGCAAGCATTTTGGCTGGGAGGGTTTTGGCGCCTGGGGCGATGCCCTTTACCGCTGGTTACACACCACCAGTAACGACCAGTACATCCTGGCTGTGGGCCTTTTCCAGCAAATTCGGCTCTGGGAATTGGACGTTGGATATCGACATCTACAAACGCTCTCCGGGCAGGATATCTCCTTGCCGAGCCCTCCGGATGTTGCGCCCTGGCCTAGCATCACTTACAAACGGGACACGCGCGAAATCAGCGACTCTTTTGATGCCGGACTGAGCTATACCACACGGAAACGGCACATCCGCCTGGCATTCCATGCTCGAAAAACCTTCGACGGCAGCAACACAGACTCCAAATTGTGGCTCGGCGGGTCCGTGGAGGTGCCGTTCGATCATTTGTTCGGGCGAGAGTAGGACCGGTCAGAACGGTGAGGTGCAGATCCTGATTTCCGGCTTGCCTGGTCTCATTAGCACCGAGGCTTTAGCCCGGTGTAAGGGACGCGGTGGCTGGATCAGCCGTTTCAACGGCATATTTCACACTCCGCTCAGCATGCCGACAGAGCGCCGCGTGAGGGCACGCGGCTTACAAGTCAAAACCGGTGCTCCTGTAGGCCGGGTGCCCTCACCCGGCGCTCCGCGCGTGAAATATTCGGTTTCAACGGCTTCGCGGGGTTAAAACTGTTGAAACAGTTTCCCACTCCGGATCGGCTTTTAACACCGGGCTAAAGCTGCGGTGCTAATGAGAAACGGGGCCGCCGCTCCGACACAGTTCCACCACTCTTTCTCCTCTGGCACTACTCATGCTCAGCTAGGGAGCATGATGCCGAGTGCTATCTCTACCGAAGTTCAGGGCAACCCCGCCCTCCTGGAAGAAACCACACCTGCCGCGATCTCGAAAGAGAGTTCGCTGCTCGATTATGCGGTCCTTGGCTGCTTGATCGGCGGCGCCCTGGCCATTATCAAAGCCCTCGAGATGAAGCAGGCGCTGGACGCGTTGGTTTGCCTGCCCGCCTCTGTCGGCGCAGTCACCCTTGTCTGTTACCTCTACTTCCGCAAGGAATAGACACGAATTTCACGTATTCTCACGAATTCCGTCTTAAGCGAGCTTGGTTTGATTCGTGCCAATTCGTGAAATTGGTGTCTCCTTTTTCCCGCAGTTCGTGTCTCAAAAGCAGACACGAATTTCACCGCTTTGGATGAAATGAAGACACGAACCCCAAAGGCTTTCAGGGGAACTTTCACGAATTTGCACGAAGAGCTACATCTAAGACTATGTAACTCATGTAACCCATGTAACTTATTAAACTGGTCGCGACACTAGGGTTCCGCCGTTTGCAGGGTGTTTGTGAAGCGAGTTTCTTTCCTTACGGCTGCAGCCAATCTTTCAAGATACTCCTCGCGTGAAATGTTAACCCCACCGAGTTGGGTCGTTATGGGAGTCAATACCTGAATATCGAACAGGGCAAACCGCTGCCTCCGCAGAAGTTCCACGAGGTAAAACAAAGCGACTTTCGAGGCATCGCTCACGGTGTGAAACATGGATTCACCGGCAAAAAATCCGCCGAGCGCCACTCCGTACACGCCTCCCACCAACCGCTCCCCTTGCCAGCACTCCAGGCTGTGGGCGTGGCCCAACCGATGCAACTCTGTATAGGCCTCCACGAATTCCTCTGAAATCCAGGTCGTTCGTCTTCCCGGCCCCGGAGCCGCGCAGCGTTCCATCACCTTCTGGAAGCAATGGTCCGTTGTGATCTGAAACGGATTCTTTCGCAACACCCTCGCCAGGCTTCGAGAGACATGAAGCCCCTCCAGTTCGAAAATAGCGCGCGGGTCGGGAGACCACCATGTTACCGGACCTGTCGTCCACGGAAAAATACCACTCCGATACGCCAACAATAACCGCGGGACAGAGAGATCGCCGCCCACCGCAACTAAACCCTCAGCATCCGCCAGCCGTGGATCGGGAAAACGCAAGCGATGGTCGAGGACCGTCATGGTGTCTCATCTGGTGAAACCCGAGCAGAGAGGCTCATGTTGCGTGTTGCGTGTTCCGTTTGGGCCTTGGTCTTCAACACGCAACACGCGATACGCAACACGGTTCGCCCATTCACCTATTTAACTATTCAACTCATTCACTCAATTAACTTCTTTTCTCACCCCACCCATTCCGCCGACCCGGATGTAACCATGTAACCCATTTAACCTATGTAACGCATGTAACCCATTTTTCACGTTTCACGCATCACGTTTCACGCATCACGTTTCACTCGCTTCATCCATGGCTTCAAGCAGGCGCATTTGGAAGTAGCCGGCCATTTCCATGGCCCAGACGTGCGGCACCGTCTTTTCGTTGAGCAACTGAATTTTTTCTTCCGGAGAGCCCAGCAGAACCCAGCTTCCAACCCGGACGTCATTGAGCACTTGCAGCAGCCATTCCGCTTCGGGTGGTGAGAGGGAAAATTGGACTCCGCCCGTGCCATATTCCCTGAAACGTTGGGAACTGCGCAGGAATGTTTCCAGGCGCTTCTTGCTCTCGGCGCGCTGCTCCGCCAGCGCTTCGTCCAGCAATCGCTGCGCGGCCTCGGGCTGCGGAACCGATTCTGAGCGGCTCAAACGGCAATGGGCCGGGGGCACGCGCGGATAAAGCCTGGACAAGACCATGAGCATCTCTTTCTCACGTTTGTTAAGGTGAACCGTCAACCGGTCCTTCGATGTTCTCACTACCTTCATCAGCCGCGCATAAATTCAAGATTCGTTTCTACCCGGATGCTTCTCTTCACGTTTCACGTTTCACGCCCATTCACCTATTTAACTCATTTAACCCATTTAACTCTCTTCACCCCATCACGTTTCACGATTCACGTTTTACGTCTCAGCTCCCATCCCGTTCCATTGTGGCGTGTAACGTGTATCGCTGCAACTGATGCACGTAATGCTCGGCCTTCTCGAGGCTTTCACGGGCGAGGACACTTTTGCCCTGCTCGTGAACCTGGAGCATGTGGAACTCAGCTTTCTTCCGCTGCCAGCCGAACACTATCTGAAACACGTGGGTCACATAATCCATGAAATTAACCGGGTCATTCCAGCAGATCACCAGATAACCTGGCTCCAACTCCCCCCTGGTTTTTTCCTTCTTCGTCTGGACGGTGCCGGGTCGAACTTCAGGCGTGGCGGTTGATGCCATGAGGTAAAATTAAAAGAGCAGGTCGAAATTGTCGAGTGCCCCTCTGCTGTTACGCCGGGTGAGGGCACCCGGCCTACAGGCGCAGCCGTATGGACCTGTAGGCCGGGTGCCCTCACCCGGCAGGCTCGAAGGGTCATGTCCGGATTAACGGTTCATTCAAGTCGCGCCCATTGACCGCCAATTGAACCTTGCACTTTTGCGCAAGTCACACTAAACCTGCGCTCATGAAGATTCTGCATGCCTATATTACCGTCCTGCTCCTTTCCTCTTCAACTGTCGCCATCCTGGCGCAAAAGGCTGATACAAATGCTCCACCAGTCCACATCAACGCCGCCGAAGCCAGGCAGTACGTCGGCACAAATGCGGTGGTGAGCGGCAAAGTTGCCGAGGTGCACAAATCCCGAAGCGTGGTTTCCATTAATTTCGAGAAGCCATACCCCAATTCCCCATTCGCGGCCATCATCTTCGCCGCTAACACAAACAGTTTCCCCGATCCGGACAAATTCAAAGACCAAACCCTGGAAATCACCGGCATCATCAAGTCCTACCAGGGCCGCGCGGAGATTATCTTAACCAAAACCAGTCAACTCGCCGTGATCGAAAAGCCGGCGGAGAAAGAAAAGAAGTAGCGGAAACCGCATTTCCGAACTCAAACGCCGGGTGAGGGCACCCGGCCTACATCCGCAACTCCATGCACCTGTAGGCCGCGTGCCCTCACGCGGCGCTTGCTTTATTATGGCCCATTCGTCACCGAGCCGCCCTGAGCCGGCAATAGGCCATTGACGCCCTGAAGGATCGGCAGCAGCCGTTGCATATCTGCCTGCAGGATGAGCAAACCTCGCAAAGTGTCGCGGGTCAGTGGAAAAGCCAGAAAGCCGTTTGTGCCCGCAACACCAGCCGAGAGCAGGAAGAGGTTTGTTGAGGCTGCAGTCAGGTTCGGCTGCGAACCATTGAAAAAGTTGCCCGCTGACAGAGTATTCGTTACCGGCAAGCCGCCCCCTCCAGCAAGGTTCACGAAATCGAAATTGTTATTGAACGCTCCTAAAAACGGCAGGGCTTGCTCGATATTGCTTTGCAGGGTGAGCAGCGCCTGGGCCAGGTCAGCGGCGGTGGCATTAGTAGCCGTGCCTGCCGCTGTGCCCGGAGCGGGCGGCGTCAGGGCCGGGGCATTGACGGTCCCAGCAGGTGTTGGCGGCGCAGGGATGGCGGGCCTGGAAGGCACGAGGACTGGTTGAGCGAGGAGCTTGGCTCCAGCAAAAGCTGTAAGGACAAACAATGGTAGCTTCATAACAGATTCCCATTTCAATGAACCCCACGCCGGTGCCTCCTCCACTGGGGTGTTTACCCCCGAAAACTTAGACCATGACCACTGAAGAAGACCACTGACCACTGACCACAGACCACTGACCACAGACCACAGTGGTCTTGT
This sequence comes from Verrucomicrobiota bacterium, assembly GCA_003176045.1. Taxonomy (GTDB): domain Bacteria; phylum Verrucomicrobiota; class Verrucomicrobiia; order Limisphaerales; family UBA8199; genus PSRM01. The sequence continues at coordinate 7,815 of PSRM01000114.1, forward strand.
AGCCTGTGGTCTTGTGGTCCGAGGTCCGTCTTCTGTTCTCTGTCCTCTGTCCTCTGATCTCTGCTCCGCCGTCCCGTGGTCTTGTGGTCCTGTGGTCTTGTAGTCCCGTGCTCTCTTCAGGCCGCTTTCCGCACCACAGTCGTCCAGTCCTGCTGGCGCAACACCTGGTCCAGGGTCGCAAGCTTTGGATACTCCTTGCGCAAGGCGTTGATATCCACATGGTAACCCACTTCCTCAAACCACCGGTACATTTTCGTCATCTCCTCACCCATGTTTTGCTCGAATTGATCCCATGGCACCTGCACGTACTTGACGGTGCGCCCCAAAACGCGAGAAAACGTCTCGGCCACCTGGGACATGCTCAAGTCATCACCGGCCAGCTCCAGGGTGCGGCCGCGCCATTTGGTTGGCTCCTGAAACGCCTGCGCGACAAAGTAACCGATGTCCTCGACCGAGATTTGTTGGACCCTCGTGCCGGGTTTCATAGGCAGAGGAATGGTGCCTTGCTGGATCGGTTCCCGCAGGAAGTTATACCAGTTTTGCATGAAGAACACCGGCCGAAAGGTGGTGAAAACAAGGCCGCTTTGGCGCAAATGCTGCTCGATTTGCCACTTGCTTTCAAAATGAGCCAGGCCCGTCTTTTCGTCTGCGCTCACCACTGAACTATAGACAAAATGCTGCACCCCAGCGGCCTTGGCCGCATCGGCCAGCGCTTTGCCCTGGCGGACTTCCGCTTCGAAACCTGCTTCCATGCCGTCCTGCACCGAGTAACAACCGTAGGCGCCCTCCAGAGCTTTTTTGATGGAAGCTGCGTCGTTCAGGTCGCCCTGGACAACTTCCGCCCCTGATTGGGCCAGCGCTCTTGCCGCTGGTTTGTTCTTATCGCGACTCAATGCCCTGACAGAAAAGCCCGATTGTTTGAGTAAGTGCCGTGTAACGGCACCGCCTTGCTGGCCAGTAGCGCCAGTGACTAATATTCGTTTTGTACTCATAGTTTTTCCTTTCCTTGGTTGTTCCGCCCTCGCTCAATTGCCAAAGAAAGACGGAACCAGTACCTCTCGCTCACAACGCCCGCGGGCGCAAGAGAAAGAATTTTTTCTCTGGTATCCGCTCAGTGACGGCGGCTGGACGATAGGAGCGCCCAACTCTGTTGGGCGAGTCGAGCGCAGCTTGCCG
>PSRM01000299.1 GCA_003176045.1 Verrucomicrobiota bacterium
TGTAGGGGACGACGTGAGGAGTCCTTGTAGGAGACGACGTGAGGAGTCCTTGTAGGGGACGACGTGAGGAGTCCACATTCTAGGAGACGACGCCTGGAGTCTCTGTTAGCTTCCGTCTCCGTGCAGGACCCAGGCGATTCCATTTCCAAACCACAAAAGCCGAAGCACCCCGGCAACCTTCCGCGCTTACCGCGTGAATACTATCAAGGCGACTCGGTCGTCCATTGGACTCTCACGGTCTTCGACCGAAAAAGAGGATGGCTCTCCGAATTGTTTCACTCGCGCTTTCGAGAACTAATCCTGCACACCGCTTCGCGAGAGGGCCTGTTCTGTCCGGTTTACTGCCTCATGCCCGACCATCTCCATTTAATCTGGATGGGCCTGCGGCTCGATACGGACCAACTCAACGGAATGGCCTTTCTTCGAACACACCTCGAGCCTACTCTCGCCCCCGCGAAGTTCCAGCCGCAACCGCATGATCGCGTGCTAAGAGCTGAACAACGGCGCAGGAACGCGTTTGCCGAGACATGCCGCTATGTTTTGGGAAATCCGGTGCGGGCCCGCCTGGTGGCAAAACCGGAGGCATGGAAATTTAGCGGAGCAGCCATTCCGGGCTATCCGCGGCTTAACCCTCTTGATCCGGATTACTGGCCATTGTTCTGGAAGCTTTTCGCCAAAGCACGCCACCCTGACGCCGGGAACATTATTCGGCCACCTTTCAACTGGAAGCGCGATCTGTAGGGGACGACGTAAGGAGTCCCCTTACGACCGCGGCCCCAGAAGAAAAGGACTCCTTACGTCGTCCCCTACAACATCGTCCCCCGCGTAACCCCAAGCTGATTCGTCGCCTTCAACTCGCGCCACACTTGCGCTCCATTAACCTCGCGCTTAAGCAGTCTTCGGTAAATCGAAATGGTCCGCGCCGTTTCGGACGGATCCTCATCAAGCAGCTCGATCCGAAAATGCCGCGCTCCCAGCGCCATAAAACTGGCCGCGTGTTCCGCGCCTGTCTGTGCGCGGCCATTGAAGACCGTGTTGCGGCATCCGGCGTCGGCTTTGACCGGATGCTCCGCGCCGGCGCGGTCGCGCAGGCGGACCTGGTGCTGGTCGCATGGCCGGCCGCAATTGGTGTAATCGGTCCCATTCGAAAGGAAGGCGCAAAAGACACAATGCTCCATGTGAAACATCGGAATATGTTGGTGCAAAGTGATCTCAAACCATTCCGGCGGCGCCGAACGCAGCAGGGCCTCAAGCTGCCGGTGGTTCAAATCGTAAGAGGCGGTCAGGCGTTCGAGCCCGAACCTGTTCTTGAAATAATCCGCGCTGAGCCGATTGGCGATGTTGAGCGAGTAATCGCCGATGCGCCGGTCCTTGGCGAAAAAACGAAGATGATCATAATTGCGCACCAGGTAGCCGTCCGCATCGCTGGCGCGGACTTGTTTGAGAGTCCATTCCTCGCCGGATTTGAATATTCTCGGCGGCGCGACGAAGATCGCGCCGTCCGACCGGTCTGACGTGATGCGCTGCCGAAAAAGAGCTACCGCATCCCGGTATTTCTTCGGGTCCTCGAAATCGCAATAGACAGTGCTTATCCCGCACTCCAATGTTGCCTCTAGCTGCGCCATCGTGCGCACGAGCAAGATCAGTCTGTAGTCCGTAGTCCGTAGTCCGTAGTCCGTAGCCTGCGCCCCGTGGTTCTCTGACTGTGGACTGTGGACTGTGGACTGTGGACTGTGGACTGTGGACTGTGGACTGTGGACTGTGGACTGTGGAGTGTGGAGTGTCCATCTGGGAGGTTTGGCGCGAACAGTTGCCAGCTCCTGAACAATCTCGCGTCTAAGCCGGTTCAATTCACTCACCGGCAACAGGACGTCTCCTCCCAAGAAGTTCCTTAGTTCGCCGAGCCTAAATTGCGTGCCGCCTAGCCGTCCCAATTGAGCTCGCAGTCGGTCGGTAGCCAGGGGTTGCCGCTGAGCAGTCGCCAGCGGCATGGCGGATTCTGCCTGCGCCACATGTCCAAGTTCATCACGAGCGATGAGCGTCAGAGGTTTCCCGCACACACCATGCGCCTCCATCGCGATTGGCCGCCGGAATCTGGGCGCATCGCCTGCGAAACTCTCCCGGATCCTGCCTTCCAGCTCCGGATCGCTTGTTTTCCAGGCTTTGTCGCCTGGGCGAATTCGACTGTAGGCAACATCCCCGCGGCCGAAAGAAAGCAGGACAGGCTCTCCTCGAACGGGTAAAAGGGACGGAAGGGACGAAAGGGACGGAAGGTCCCCGCGCCGGCGATTAGCAATTGGCAATTGGCGATTGGCAATGTTGCCTCGCCCCTTGTCCCTCTGCCCTCGAACCTCGTACACCCTTCCTCCCTCTTCCTTCTCCTCCGGCCGGCCACAATCAAAGACCACCCCGTCCCCTGGCTTTAACGGCCCTACCAACTCGACAACTACACCCTCCGCTTTCACCTCAAGGACCGTGCCCAGAAACACCCCGCGCTTTTTGCCGAACCGTGCATGCACCAGCGCCTGGTTGTTGATGCCCTCCAACCAACCGGTGTAAAGCCCTCGCGAAAATGCCATCTGCATCTCGTAGGAGGAGGGTCGAGGGTCGGGGCTTTTGCCTTTGTCTTTCACTTTGTCTCTCACTTTGTCCGCCATTTTGCTTGCCGCGCCGGAGCCCAGCGCAGGCAGGTCCTCCACTTTGTCGAACCCTTGGGTTTTCGACAAAGTTCGCGACAAGGTTCTCGACAAAGTTTCACCGCGGGCTCGGTCCAACGCCTCCCTGTAAATCCTCGTGATACTCGCCACATATTCCGGCGTCTTAAGCCGGCCTTCTATTTTTAGCGAAGCCACGCCCGCTTTGATTAATTCCGGCACCAAATCCAGACCAGCCAGGTCCTGCGGGCTGAGGAGATATTTCCTGTCCCCGAGGGGCACCTGCGCGCCGTCTGCTATCAAGTCGTATGGCAACCGGCAAGCCTGAGCGCACTCCCCACGATTCGCCGACCGGCCGCCCAAGGCCTCGCTGGTCAGGCATTGACCGGAATAGGCCACGCACAAAGCGCCATGCACGAAGACCTCAATGGGAAGCGGTTCGATTTCGGATTTCGGATTTCGAGCTTCGGGCTTCGGGCTTCGGATTTCGGCCTTCGGATTTCGGATGTCGGATTCCGAATTGCTCGCGTCATCCGTCGTTAGTACCCTCGTCATCCCCCTGATCTCTTTCAACGAACACTCCCTTGCCAGCACCACCAGATTGCAGCCCAGTTCCCTGGCGAACTCCACGCCGGCACGACTGGTCACCGTCATTTGGGTGGAAACATGGATCGGAAAATCGGGGGAAAGTTGGCGGATCAGCCGGCAGATGCCTACATCCTGGACGATCGCGGCGTCCACGCCGGCGGCAATGATCGTGCGAAGGTACTGTTCCGCCGCCGCCAGTTCGTCCTCAAAGACGAGTGTGTTGAAAGTGACGTAGCCTTTTACGCCACGCCGATGTAGAAATTCCATCAAGCGCGGCAGATCCGCCTCGGTGAAATTCCGCGCGCGCATCCGGGCATTGAATTTGTCCAGCCCGAAGTAGATCGCGTCCGCGCCATTCTCCACCGCCGCCTTGGCGCACTCCCAGTCGCCGGCAGGCGCGAGCAATTCCGGCAGGCGTCGCGCTTCCCGGGTTTTCTCTATTTCAGTTGAACCGCTAATAGACACAAATTAACACGAATTAACACCAATAACGTAAGGGAATGGCATTGATGAATCAAACCAGGTTCGGTGGGAGGCTGGCACGTTCCCACGAGCTGCGCTCGCAGCGTGGCGCGCGGCATTTATGCCGTTTCACGCGCCGGAGCTATTCGCGCGTGATCATTATCTGACCCTCTCATGTCCCGCACGTTGAAGCTCGATCAATGCCGGACTCCGCCAAACCGAAAGCGGCGGAATGCGCCGCACTCCAAACGCTTCGCGAAGCAGGACGCGCCCAGGAATCTCGCGGAGCGTTTGGAGTGCGCGGCATTCCCGCGCTTTCGTTTTCTGGCCGCTGAAAACGTTTGTCTCGCGCGGAACAGACCGACCCACCGTACTTGGAAGTGCGGCGACATATTGCTGCTTTAAACCGCGCGATCCCGCTCAGCGGGACGCAGTTCCAAGGCGCAGATAGGTCCGCGCAATCCCAAATTCGTCTTCCGTCTTCCATCTTTCCTCTGCTATCTGCTATTCCTGAGTCATGCGCGTTCTCATAGTGGGCTGCGGCTATATCGGCCTGCCTCTCGGCCATGAGCTGGTCCGGCTGGGGCACGAAGTACTGGGCATCCGCCGGGACTCGGCTGCCAAAAAGCAACTCAGCTCCGTAGGTATTCAGCCACTCATCGCAGACATCACTCGACCGCAAGAGTTGGCCCAATTGCCGAGCGACTTCGATTGGGTGATCAACTGCGTCTCAGCTTCCACTGAACCAACCAATCGTAAGTCTGCCTCGCCCCTGGTCCCTCTCCCCTCGTCCCTCTCCGCTTATCGCTCCGTCTATCTCCAGGGCACACGCAATCTCCTGGATTGGTTGAGCAAACGCCCGCCTTCACGATTCGTCTATACCAGCAGCACCAGTGTTTATGGCCAGACCGACGGCTCCTGGGTGGACGAAACCAGCCCCACTGAGCCTGTTGCGCAGACGGCTAAGATTCTGGTTGCGACCGAAAAGCTGCTGCTCGAAGCGCATCAGAAGAACGATTTCCCCGCTGTGATCCTTCGCTTGGCCGGCATCTACGGCCCGGGCCGGGGCTACTGGTTCAAGCAATTCTTAAGCGACAAGGCGGTGTTCGAAGGACAGGGCGACCGCATCCTGAATATGATTCATCGCGACGACGTGGTTGGCGCGATACTGGCCGTTCTTCAGCATCTGTATTGGGAGACGGGGAAAACTTTGTCGGCAACTTTGTCGTTAACTTCCCCGAGAACTTCGTCGGAACAGTCAACTGAATCAAAAAACCGACAAAGTTCTCGACAAAGTTCTCGACAAAGTTTTGACCCAAGGCCGCCCATCTACAACGTCGTGGACGATGAGCCCGTGATCCAGATCGAGTTCTTCCAGTGGCTCGCCAAAAAGCTTAGCCGCCCTTTGCCTCCCTCCGTCCCCTTTGATCCTACGCTAGCCGGAAAGCGCGGCTCCACCAACAAACGCGTCTCGAACAAAAAACTAAGGCAGGAGTTAGGCTACCACTTGAAATTCCCCACCTTCCGGGAAGGCTACGAAACTCTGACTTAACCACGGATGAATTCGGATAACAGGCAAACTTCAAATTTCAAACTCCAAACTCCAAAGAATAATCAAACTCCAAGCTTCAAAAGCTGGCGGCCAGCGGTCCCTTTGAAGGTTGAAGGTTGAAGCTTTTTTGAAGTTCGGAGTTTGAAGTTTGAAGTTTGGCCTTTCTCTGGTGTTTGGTCTTTGGAGCTTGGTGTTTGTCCGCCTGAACCCCGAACCCTGAACCCTCACCCCTCACCCAAAATACTCCGGCTCATTCCCCTTCTTCCACTTGATATTGCACCCAATACTAGCCTTCTGGGTGGAGGACACCTCTTTGCCGCTGAGGACCGCATCCAGCGCCGCGCGCAAGTCCTTGCCCGTCACAGGAATTGTCCCCCCAGGCCGGCTGTCGTCGAACTGGCCGCGATAGACCAGCCGTTGGTCCTTGTCGAAGAGGTAGATATCCGGGGTGCAGGCGGCGTGATAGGCCTTGGCCACCTCCTGCGTCTCATCGTAGAGATAGGGAAAATTGTATCCGGCCAGCTTCACCTCTTGCGCCATCTTTTCCGGGCTATCGTCAGGATAGTTTGCGACATCGTTCGAGCTGATGCCAACGACAGTAACACCGCGCGGCGCGTAGTCTCGTGCCAATTGCGCCAGGCCCGCGCGGATGTGCTTCACATACGGACAGTGATTACACATAAAAATGATCACCAGGGCCGGCGCGCCTTCGAAATCCGAAAGCGACACGGTCCTGCCGGTGGTATCCGGCAACGAAAAATCCGGAGCCTGTGTGCCCAACGGCAGCATTGTGGAATGAACGGCAACCATGGCCAGAATCTCCTATGCCAGTGGAATGTTGTCCAGTATAACCGAAAGCCTCTCTACACTTTGTCCTCCACTTTGTCCTCCACTTAGTCGTTCTAAGTCAGGCCGGAAGCGATGACTCGACAAAGTGGAGGACGAAGTGCAGGACAAAGTGAGTTAAATAGGTCCAACTGGTTTCCTAACTTTGCGCCTTTGCCTCTTTGCGGCTTTGCGTTAAATCCGTTCACCTATCTTGCAATTCGTAATTCAAAATAGCGAGGCAATAAGTCGCAGCCGTTTCAACCCGAAGCACCAACGGCCCAAGCGTAATCGGCAGGCCAGCGGCAGCGACGATGGCCTCCGTCTCCTGCGGCGTGAAATCGCCTTCCGGTCCCACCCAGACACACGCCGTGCGCGGCTTTCTGTCATGCTGTGTTTCGAAGGCAACAAAATATTCGCGTGGATGCCTGCTGCCAGGTTGCAAGGAAGCCAGCAACGGCAATTCGAAAGAGTCCCGACGGTCGAGGAACTGGGCGACGGTCAGGGGAGCGTCAATCTGCGGCAGCCAGGCAGCGCCGCATTGCTTAATGGCCTCGATTGCGACCCGCCGCCACTTCGCAGCTTTGGCCACCGCCTCCCGCTCGCTTACTCGGATCACCACGTGCTCCGAGAGCAACGGCACAATGCGAAAGACTCCCAACTCGGTTGCTTTTTGGATAATGTCTTCAAAGATTTTCCCTTTCGGAAGCGCTTGCAGCAACGTCATGCGGCACGAAGGCGGCGGAACCAAGCGTTCTTCAATAACCTGGAGACAAACCTTCTTGCCTGAGATCTCACGCACTTCGCACGAGCATTGGCGCCCCGCTCCGTCCAGCACCACCACACGATCGCCGGCCCGAATTCGCAACACATGCTGCGCATGGTGCGCCTCGCTGCCAGTAAGGAGGAGCAACGGCCCGTGGCACTGCTCAGGGGGTATGTAGAAGCGATGCAAGAGAGTGAAACGTGAAACGTGAAACGTGAAACGTGAAAGGAGGCCGCTGATCTATTGGGAATTTATCTATTCTTAAGCTCTATTTTTTAAGCCCGTAAGGGCGACAGAAAATAGCCCACCGATTTATCGGTGGGAAACATGAAACCCAGGACCCACAAGTCTCGTGAGGGACGACAGAATCAAACAATGCCGCCGTCCTATGGAGTGAGTTCGCACCCCACGCGTGTTCCGCCTTCACGTTTCACGTTTCACGTTTCATGGCCCCTTTGCGCCTTTGCATCTTTGCGTCTTTGCGTTAATTCTTTTGGCGTCTTTGCGTTAATCCTCTTTGTGAAACAACTTCCTGGCTCTTTCAAAAAACCGCCGGCTCAACGGGCTTTCCTCGCCGTCACAGAGCTGCGCGAATTCCTCCAGCTTGGCTTTCTGCGCCGAGGTGAGGCGTATTGGGACCTCCACTTGAATGCGCACGTGCAAATCGCCAAAGCCGTAGCCCTGAATGTTTTTCACGCCTTTGCCTTTGAGCCGGAACATGTTGCCGGGCTGCGTTCCGGCCGGAATTTTGATGCTGGCCTTGCCATCGAGGGTGGGCACCTCGATCTCCGCGCCCAAAGCGGCCTGCACGAAGCTCACAGGCACCTCACACAACAAATCGTCGCCGTCACGTTGGAAGATTTCATGAGCCTTAACGTGTAGCACAACATACAAATCGCCCGACGGCCCGCCGCGCCAGCCGGCTTCGCCGTTGCCCGACGAACGCAGGCGCGAGCCGGTATCCACGCCCGCCGGAATTCGAAGTTTGATTTTCGAAGGGCGCTCACGGCGGCCATTGCCGCGGCAAGTCTTGCATGGCTTCTCGAGCACTCGCCCGGCCCCATGGCATTGCGGGCAGGTTTGCGCGATGCTGAAGATGCCGCGCGAACTGACGATTTGGCCGCGTCCACCACAACTGGGACACGTCCGGGCATGGGAACCGGGTTCGGCGCCGCTCCCATTGCACACCTCGCATCGCTCCTGTTTGGTGAGGGAGATCTCCCTTTCGCATCCTTTGGCAGCTTCCTCGAACGTGATTTCCATGTCGTACCGCAGATCGTCGCCTCGCTGCGGTTGGCTGGGGTCCTGGCGTCCGCCGCCGAAAAGATCCTCGAAAATACTCCCGCCGCCGAACACGTCCCGGAAAATCTCGAATGGATCATGAAATCCACCACCCCGCCCGAAACCGGCCCGCCGATCAAATGCGGCATGACCATACTGATCATACGCCGCCCGCTGCTGCGGATCATTCAGGACCTCGTAGGCCTCGCCCAGTTCCTTAAATTTCTCTTCAGCAACTTTATCTCCCGGATTTTTGTCAGGATGGTATTTGATGGCCAGCTTCCGATAAGCCTTCTTGATTTCATCCAGATCCGCATTTTTTTCCACTCCCAGGACTTCGTAATAATCGCGTTTAGCCATGCTTCAAAACTGTAGCAGCCGACGTAAGGAGGATATTGGAAATAAACATCAAACTCCAAATCTCAAAGTTCAAAAAAACTTCAAACTCCAAACTCCAAATTCCATAGCTGCTCTTGGTTTTCGGGGTTGAAGCTTGAAGTTTGTCTGAAGTTTGGAGTTTGATGTTTGAAGTTTTAGCGTTTCGTGTGTCCATTCGTGGTTTAAATGGAACCGTATCCTTAATGCGCTGGCCGCTTGGCCACCGATACTGTCGCGGGCCGCAGCAACCGGTCACGCAGTTTGTAGCCTTTACGCAGTTGTTGGAGGACCTGGCCTTCGGGCACATCGGCGCTTTCCTGCTGCGAGACGGCTTCGTGGAAATTCGGATCAAATGGCTTGCCGGTTGCGTCAATTTCCTCCAGTCCCCCGCCGACCAGCGCAGCTTTGAGTTGCTGATGAATCATCTTGATGCCCGCCTGGAGTGATTCGACCCCTTCGACCTTGGTGTTTTCGGCGGCCGCCAGGGCCATGTCAAAATTGTCCAGGACGGGAACAAGCTTTTCCAGCAGAGTTTCGTTGGCATATTTGATGGCGTCCTGCTTTTCGCGCGCGGCCCGCTTCTTGTAATTGTCGAAATCGGCGGTGGCGCGGAGCAACCGTTCCCAGTTTTCGTCGGCCTTGGCCGCGCGTTGCTTGAGTTCCTCGAGCTGTTCCGAGTTCAGCGTGGCTGGATCAATAGTAGCCAGTGATTCGGATGCAGGCTGACCGGCCCCGTCGGCACCACTCACGGACGCGGGCTTGCCGCGGTTTGTTCCAGCTTTAGCCGGTCCGCGCCCCTCGCGGTGCGCTGAGGACAGTTCGGCACTCTCCGCGGCTCGCGGCGGTTCTTCAATTGGCACATCAATTCTCTTCATGGTGCAAAGCTCCCTAATCGAGATGCAGCAGCGACAAAATAAATGATAGAATGGAGTTGGGCAAGGGAGACAAAACACCAAACTCCAAACATCAAACACAGGCCCGCAAACACCAAACACCAAACACCAAGCTCCAAACATCAAATCTCAATCATAGGCGGCTTCGGCGCTTCCAACCAACGCCTTCATGTGAGGCGCTCATTTCGATATATTTGCGTGCTTTCGCATCTGTTCGCTTGTGTTTGCTGGGTGGTCCTGCCATGAGCTGCAGGATTTGAGATTTGGAATTTGGTGTTTCCCTGGTGTTTGGTGTTTGGTATTTGGTGTTTGAACCGCAGCGTTAGTTTTTGAGTTCTATTTCCCTTCAACCAACTTCTTATATTCCGGCATCGCCCTCAGGCCATCCCACCTGGGATCTTTTTGGGCCTCGGCCACAAGGTTGTGCGCTGCGGGATTGGACTTTAGCCGCTGATTGCTGAAATAAAAGGCGTTGCTCAGCGCCGGCAAAGCCTCCCCGGGCCGGTTGAGTGCAGCTTTCAATGATGCCAGGTCGTACCAGGCCTCCGGCATGGTGGGAGCCGCCTGCACGAGCAATTCGAGCGCTTTTTGCACTCGATTGTAATCCATCAACGCCGCGTATTGCTGCGCCACCTGCACGATAATGTTCGAGTCGACCTTGGGATTGGCCAGGATGCTGTCCAGGGTTTGGATCGCCTGCTGGTTGTTCTGAAGCCGGGTATGGCCTTCAGCCGCGCCCAGACCGGCGTTGAAATTGGCGGGGTCGATCCGGAACTGCGCTTCGAGCTTCGCAGTTGCAGCTTGCATCCCGGTTTTGTTCGTTATACTTGCGTAAGCCTGGAGTAAAACGCGCAACACCATGGAATCGGCCTGCTTCGAGTTCAGAATACCGTCGAGGATCGCCAAAGCCCGGTCCGATTCATGGAGCTGCGCGTAAGCGGCAGCCAAATCAAACGCGGCCTGGAAATTTGTTGGATTCTCACGCGCGGTCTTTTGCATGTTCTCCAGCGTTTTTTGCGTTTTATCGGGTTCCTCACCCGTGTGTTTTTTCAAGTCCCCAAGTTGCCCCACCACGCCTTTGAGCATCGGGTTGTATGGGTCCAGTTTTTGGCAGGTCGCGGCGATCAGGTAGGCATCGTTGAACCTGCCCTGAGCGGCCAGAAAATTGACGTAGTGGAAAACAGCCTCGGGGCTGTAAGGGCAAAATGCGAAGGCCTGGCGAAACGCAAAATCGGCCTCATTCAACAGGCGTTGGTAATCGGCGCTCGTTTTTGGCCGGTACTCGGGCGGCGTGTTGAAGGTGTCCGGGCTGAGACGCCAGGCGTACAATCCGGCAATCGCGCTGCGCAGTTTCGAAAACGACTTCTGCGCCTGATCGTCCCGGATAAATTTACGGTCCCCGCTGAATCCATTGAAATCGCGGCGCAAATACACCTTCTCCACCCACTTGGTAATCTCTTCCACACTTGTATTTTCGTTGATCCAATCCCCAATCAGCCGCCCCGAATAGAGCCTCCAGAATTCATGGTCTTTCCGGGTCACCTCCTCGCTCAAATCGGGCACGTTTTGGCGATTCACTTTCATGATTATCCCGTAGGGCGTCAGGTGCGGATACATCCAATCCAGTGGGAAACTTTCCTCGACATAGAACTCGTTCTTCGGATTCTTATCAAAAATCACTTTCGCGACCAGGCCATTGATGGCGAACACAGCGACCTGGCCCGAGACCTCAAGCCTGCCGGTGACCGGATCGTATCTGAGATCCTCGCCGGGCTTGAGTTGCCGTGGTTCTTTCGGAAACCGGTCGGGCGGAAATTGCATGTCGTGCGCGAGACGATTGCCGGCCTCCGTCAGATATTCGTTGTAAGCGCGTCCTGCATCTTCGGGTGTTGGTATATAGATTTCACGGTCTGGATAAACGCCGCCCAGGCTTTTCGCAATCGCTTTCGGAAACGCCGCTTCCAGCAGCAGCCGGTTGAGCCGGATTTGCGTATGACCTTGTGGATTCTGCTTGATGAAATCGTTCAGGTACTCTGAGAGTTCGACGCCACTGAACCTTTCGGGCTGGTAAAGGCCTTTGGATTCAAGCAACCGATTGAAATCCCGCACCATCGCCCGAAGCAGGAACGGCCGGTTGGGGCTGGTGCTCAAAAGCTGCCGGGTTTCACCAGTGACCGATTCATAAATGTATTTGCCAACCGGCGTCTGGCTCGGGCCAAGCCGCATTTGTCGAAGGAGCAAATCGAAATCCGTGAAATCCTTTTCCGTGAACCAGGAAGTAAAAGTGCGCCGCCGCTTTTCGACATCATCTCCCAGCCGGGTGAAGAATTCATCCAGCGGGCGGGCTATTGCCGAGAGGGATCCGATTAACTTAGCAGGAGCCGTGTTGGTATAGGGCTTTCCATGCTCCTTGGCGTCCCGGGCGTCTCGCGGAAGGCATAGGCTTTGCAGAAAATCCACCAACTCCCCGAAAAAGAACGGGTCCTTTTGCGCGCTGCGATTGTATTGCGCCCGCAGATAGTTGAGGTAGGTGCCATCGGCCAGCGCGTTCTGGGTGATGAGATAGACGTCGCGCCGATCGAAGCTCTGGTCCTCAGCCGGTTGGCAATTGTGCGGGATAAAACTGTCGCAAAAAATCATGTACGTCGGGCAAAACCGGCCCGGATCGGTGCCGCCGAATAGAATGGTGTCCTTCGTCATCTTCGGGTAAAGCGGCTTTCCATCCGTTCCATTAAAAGGTGGTGAAAACATATCGTGCCCGAACCAGTAGCCGAACCAGTGGTTGCGTTCCTCATTATCCGACCAGTGGGTGAGGACGGGGTGCAATGGCATTAGAGCAAACGCGCCCAGCACCATGCCCATCGAAGCCTGTTTTCTGGAAAAGGCCAGGCCAGCCAGGAACACCAACACTAGCCCTATGAGAATCAGTCCCGCGTACATCGGCAACCCGTACTGGTTGGGAGCAAAGGCATGGACGACAGCGCCCACTAAATCCCCTGCCCCACCTAAGTTCCATCGTGGTCTTTCTGCCAGCCGCCATACGATATATCCTGCCACAGGAAACCCCAGCACTGCCGCGATCGCGCCGATGCCATTGGCCGTCCCGGTTTCCTCGTAATAATTGGTTTCAAGAATCGCCGCTGCAAGCAATGCCACGATCGCACCCATGCCTATAGCCCCGGCTGCCGCTCGGAACAGGATTTTGATCGTGTCGAGCGCACCCTCCTGCTGAATGAAGACTTCGGCGCCTTCCGCCAGTGATAAGAGCGCCAGGGCAATGGCGAAAGCTGCACCCCAGCAACCCCACCGGCGGAATCGCGTATAATGCGTCACCATGGAAGCCGCGATCAGCGTGAGGCCATAGCCAGCCATTAGCGCGATGAGCGTGTGAGAGGCTGTGAAGAAAACGCGAATCAGATTTTGCGCCGCCCGGTCGGGCGGCGGATTGAGCAGGATCAACAGCAGAATGCCCAGGAAGAAGTAAATCCCGGTGATCCCGATGATCCAGGCCCGCTCGCGCCGGCGCATTTTGATGAAAAACAGGAAGGGCACCAGCGCAAGAAACGCATAGACCCAGTTGAACTCCTCGATAATGCCGGCCCCGAGCATTAGCAGTTGAGTTCCGAATACCTTCGGATGTCCCATGACGTCACTGGGATTTGTCTTCTCATACTGACCCCGTGTGAACGCGTGAATAAAGCCCTCCAGCGTACGGGGATAGCCCCATTCCATGGGCGGATTAGTCATTCCAGCCAGGGGCATATAAAAATAGAACGACGCGCCTAACAGCCAGCACATGCCGCAGCAAAGCACCACCAGCCACTCCCACCCCAATCGCCAGGTCCACGCAGCCAGGAAGATGAAAACAATTCCCGCGCACATGCCGCCGAACCAGGCGCTAATGCCCCACGCCGGAGATTGTGCAACCAGCAGTATGCAGGCGGCGGCTGCAAGGTCCCGGAAGATTTCCAGAATATGTTCCACGGCCCCGCTCGGGCCCTCCCGAGCGATCGTACTGGGCCGGCTCCAAATAATTGTCAGAACCACAAACACTGCATACAACCCGATCGAGCACCATCCAACTACATGGAAAATCGCATAGACCGCTTTGTTGGCCTCCAGCGCGGTCAGTATGTGCTCTCTAACCAGAATCCAACCAGCCAGGAATATGACGCTGTTGCCCAGCCAAAGCTGGCGCCCCATCCGAAAATCAGCGGCTGCGATGGCGACTTCGATCCCGAGAGCCGCAACGATCAGGGTTTGATGGTTCGTGAAGCAGACGCCATGGAAAAAGAGGGCCAGATAGAGATAGCGCTTTTGATACGGCGCATAAATCCAGAGCAACAGACAAACCAGCACCAACATCAAAGACGCCACACTGAACGAATAGACCTCCACGATCACTGACTGGCTCCACATGAAGCCGTTGAAGCCCAGCAGCAACCCGGCCACAAAGCCCGATACGGTGCAAATGCTATTCTCCCATTTGGCCAAAGTGGCTCCGGCCGCGTCTGCAAGCCATTCCCTTTCGGTGCGCATCAGACCCGCCGAAGGGACGGCGCCCTCCGGAGGCCGAGCACCAGGAACTGGGGATGGAACCAGCTTGAAGGCCGCGATTCCTTCCATCAAAAGGCTGCTTCCACGTGAGACCAGCAAACCGAGCAGGCCGGCGGCCACGGCGCCGCTGGTGGCCTCCCCCAGCGCGACCCGCCACGCCACATTTTTGATCGGCACCAGCACCGTCCAAAGCCAGGTATAAATTGTCCAGAGCGGGTAGCCCGGCGGGTGCGGAATGCCGGCATAGAACGAGCCGGTGGCCAATTCCCCCGAATCCTCCAGCGTGACCTCCGGCGCCAGCGTCAGGTAATACCCAACCCACACCGTGGCAAACACCAGCAGAAACGTCCGCCAGTCAACCTTGCGGAACAACGGCTCGACGCCTTTCGTTGTTTTGGGTGCCGCGGTCATGCAGTTTTGAGTCCCGTCAGGGACGACAGATAATAGCCCACCGATTCATCGGTGGGTAACCAACGCCGCAGACCAATAAGTCCCGTTAGGGACGACAGACAATAGCCCACCGATTCATCGGTGGGTAACCAACGCCGCAGACCAATAAGTCCCGCCAGGGACGACAGACAATAGCCCACCGTTTCAACGGTGGGTAACGACCCCCGAAGACCAATAAGTCCCGCCAGGGACGACAGAAAATAGCCCACCGATTCATCGGTGGGTAACCAACGCCGCAGACCAACAAGTCCCGTCAGGGACGACAGATAATAGCCCACCGATTCATCGGTGGGTAACGAACGCCGAAGACCAACAAGTCCCGTCAGGGACGACAGACAATAGCCCACCGTTTCAACGGTGG
>PSRM01000080.1 GCA_003176045.1 Verrucomicrobiota bacterium
GACCCCTCTCCCCGGCCCTCTCCCCTTCCGAAGGGGAGAGGGAGAATCTTCGGCCGGTTTTCCTGCAAAGGTACGTTCGGGGGTTCAATGCGCTAATGGAGTTCGGGGAAATCTCACGTCGTTCCCTACAGGCCTCTGTTTCGCGCGCACTATCAAGAATTCGGCCGAGGGCGATGGGGAGAGAGGCCGCGCCGAAGTAGCCCTCGGGCGCGGGACAACCATCGAACACTTCCGTTGGATCAAGTTCCGAAGTGAAAGGATCGTGAGCGAGATAGGTGGTCGCAAGGTCTCGCAACCGTCCGTGGATGGGGCCATTGCGGGTGGTGTTATTTGCCGCTCTTTCCAAAACCAAGAAGCCGGCGCCATTGCGCAAATCCTCGGGCGGCACGGGTGGCCGGAGCCGTTGGTAATGGTGCGAGACAAGGAAGTTGGTTTGGTCAGCCACGGCGCCCACGAGGGCGATGCTGATGCGCCCGGCGTCCAGCGCATACACAGCTTCCTCGAGGGCCGCGTAAAATTGGCCAGGACCAGGGTAGGTGACAAAATACTCGCCCTGGACATCGAAGCAGGACGAGATATGGAATGCCGGCATATTTGGCAGGCAACGAAAGGTCAGCAATGGATTCACGGCTGAGAATCCATCGGTTCCGAAACGCCGCAGCGAAATGCGACCACCATCCATTGAGCCATCCAGTAGCGCGTCTATGTCCGCGCGCTCGAAGGGGATGAAACCGACGGCGAGGAACAGACCGGCCTCTGGGCCCAGCAGGGCGGAGTTCAGGCCGGCGGACTCCAGAGCCCGGCCGGCGGCGCATACCGCAAGGTGATCCTGGCTGCCCATGAACTTGCGGTTCTTGGGAGTTTTTAAATAGGGCTCCGGGTAGCAGTCAGGGCTAGTGGCGCAGCCAAGTCCGGAAAGGACAAATTCGGAATAATTTATTTTAACCACGGACAAAAAACTTCAAAATCCAAACTTACAAACTTCAAAGAAGCCTCAAACTTCAAATTCCAAGAGATACTACCGATTCTTCCTTTGAAGTTTGAAGGTTGAAGTTCCTTTGAATTTTGAATTTTGAGATTTGAAGCTTTCTTTCCATCCGTGACTATCTGGGTTCATCCGTGGTCAAAGATTTTCTCACATGCGTTGTCACTGCTAAGGAATGAGTGGCGGCGGGTTCAGGTCCTGGGTCCATATTCGATAGACATTGCGGCGCTGCTCGTGGACGCGTGGGGAATCTACCGGGCGCAGCACGAACACAAGCTCGGCTCGGGCGACCTGTTCACCATCCACGGTGGCGATAACGTTGACACGCGCGGCGCCTTCCGATTGCGATTCCAGAACCGATTCCAATTCGATGCGGTCACCCGGTTTGCAGGCCCGGTGGAACTTGGCGTCTTTGATCTGGGCCAGGACGGCGCGGCGTATTATTGGGCCGCCGTTGTGGAAACTGAGTTCGACCAGAAAGCCGCCGAGTTGTGACATTGACTCGATGAGCAACGCGCCCGGAAGCAACGGATAATCCGGGAAATGGTCATGCAGAACCTCGTCGGTCAGGGTGACGCACTTGATGCCGGCGGCCCGTTTGCCGGGTTCGAAGACGGTGATTTTATCCAGGAGGAAGTAGCGCATGGGACGAAAAAGAGTTAATTGGGTTAATTAAGTTGACTGAGTTAATTAAGTTAATTGGCTGCGGCGAAATTTACCTGTTTTTTTATCCGTGTTCATCCGTGTTCATCCGGGGTTGGAATGAATTTCCAAGACAAACTGGCGCAGCAACTGTTCCATGGCGAAAAACAAGGCGAAGGCGCCGATGACCAGGCCGGCAAGATAACGACGATGTGACGGGAAGCGCGTTTCCCAGCCAGTCCATACCTGGCGGGAGAAATTGACGTTCTCGGCCACCCGTGAAAGGCGGCGCGAGATGAGTATAAGTGCGACATAGCCTAGTCCTGCTTTCCACCACGTCGCGGCGGGAAAACCAAGAGTGATGGCGCCCCAAAGACCCAGCAGATTGCCGCCGACATGGATCAACAACGACGACCAAAAAAACGCGCCGCCGCCAACCAGGTAGAGCGCCCAACAGCAAATTCCCGGCAACAGCCACAAGAGGCCGATGGAGTTGGCCAAAGGCCAATCCATGAGCCAGCCCAGGCCGACCAGCAGACAACCGATGTGGCAGGCCCAGAGGACGTTTTCCAGCCGTCGCAACCGCGCCCATTGCCAGACATGCGCCGCATAAAAGCAAACTGCAGTCAGCCCTGGAACCAGGCGGCGGTCGGTGGAGAAGAGAGAATCCATGAGAATCGTGTTCACGGCCAGGTCGCAACATTTGACCTCTTAATCCCATAGGGATGACAGACAATAGCCCAGCGTTTCAACGCTGGGACCATGGTCCGACGCGGCATAAGTCCCGTTAGGGACGACAGAACCACTTTTTCTGTCGTCCCTCCGGGACTCGCGCCTTTCGACCGCTCGTACCCAGCGTTGAAACGCTGGGCTATTGTCTGTCGTCCCTGCGGGACTAAGGCCAGTTGCATTTGAAAAGTTAGTGGCATTGGGTTGGAAATCTGCGCTACGGACTTCGTCACATTTCTTATGCTCATACCGCTCCATCCACAAGAATGGTTTGGCCGGTGAGATAGGTATTGTGCAGCGCGAGCCATGTTGTCCAGGCCGCAATTTCGGCCAGCCGGCCATAGCGCCGGAGTCCGCAGTGCTTCAAATATTCCTGGCGCAAGTTTTCCGGCAGGACCCGGGACATGCCGCCCTCCAAAATGCCCGGCGCGATCAGGTTCACCCGGATGCCGTCCTTGCCCAATTCCTTTGCCATGGCGGCAGTCATGCCGGCGAGCGCGCCCTTTGAAGCCGCGTAGTGGACCGGGGCGGGCACTGGTTTTACGCCGTCAATTGAACCGATCAAAATAATATTGCCGCCGCCATTTTGACGCATGTGCGAAGCCACCCTGCGCGCCGCGAAGAATGTGCTTTTGGCATTTACAGCCAGCATGCGCTCCCAGGCCTGTTCGTCCACCTGGTCCATCGTGTGATGAACCTGGGTGGCATCCGAGGGCCCAGTAAGCCCAACGCCGGCGCACTGAATAAACGCATCCAGACCGCCCCAATCGCCGGCGACCTCGTCCACTACCTGATTGAGCGCGGGGATTGACAGCAGGTCCACACAAAGCGCCTTCGAATCGGGCAGTTCGTGCCCCAGTGACTGCGCGGCTGCCTTGTTGGTGTGGTAGGTGAACGCAAGCTTCACTCCGGCTTCGTGCAGGCACCGACAAACGACGCTTCCCAAGGCACCGGAGCCACCGAATACGAGACATCGAACGGGTGGAGCGGTTTTCATAGTGCGGAGTTTGATCCTGCCAACGTAGCTCAGGCTTCTAGCCCGGAAATTTCACACGCAGGAACGCCGGGTGAGGGCACCCGGCCTACAAGAGCACCGGGTTTGGCTTGTAGGCCGCGTGCCCTCACGCGGCGTTTGGTTGGCATCCTCACCGCCTCATAATCCCGTAGGGATTCAAAAGTTAGTGGCATCAAGTTGGAAACCTGCGCTACAGGCGCGGGTGCTCATACGCAACCGTCCATCACGACAGTGGCGCCGTTTTGATAACTGTTCTGGTCGGATACCAGAAACGCTGCGAATTCGGCCACCTCGGCGAAAGTGCCGACTCGGCCCAGGGCACAATGACGAAGGTAGTCGTCTCGTTTATGGTCCGGCAGGTTTCTCCCCACACCGTCTTCGAGAAGGCCGGGGGCAAGACAAAGGACGCGGACATTGTGCCTGGCCACTTCCTTGGCAAGGGCCTCGGTGAAACCCTTTATGGCGGCCTTGCTGGTGTAGTAGTGGATCGGGGCTTCAATCATGCGTGTGCCGGCCAGGGAACCAAGGTTCAGGATGACGCCCGCCTTGCGCCGGAACATTCCGCGCAACACCGCGCGACTCATGAGAAAAGCGCCTTTGACGTTCGTATCCATGACAAAATCCCAGTCGGATTCCTCCATGAGCGCCAGCGGCAGATTCTGACTAACGCCGGCATTGTTCACCAGGATGTCAATGCCGCCCCAGCTTTTCTCCAGTTCTCTCACCGTCGCGTCAATTGCCGTTGCGTCGAGAACCGAAGCGCGGAAGTGAATTGGTGCCGGCCCGGTCACGGCGCAAAGGGCAACGGTTTCCTGGGCGGCAGATTCATTGGTGTGCCAGGTGAAAGCAGTTTCGGCGCCGTGTTTGGTGAACGCGTGGCAAAGCGAGCGTCCAAGCCCGCGCGACCCGCCGGTCACCAGCGCTTTCTTCCCTGCGAGCAGACCGGTAAGGTTGGAACTCAAGTTGAAATAATTGTAGCAGCCGAGGTAACGAGGCTCTAATCAATTTCGGGTTTCGGATTTCGGAATTTAATTAGAGGCTCGCTACCTCTGTTGGTGTGGGTTGCCCTTGGAGGACGATGATTACGCCGCCTTTACGAGTTCAAGATGAAAGTTTGCGGTAAACTGCTTCAAAAACCCGCTTAAGGCGGGCCTACGGCTTGAAGGTCCGGGAAAAGTCATTTGTATCGACACTGATTGTGACGTGCGCCACCCGTATTGATTTGCAAGTTTTCACGACTCGATTGGAATCGACGTCAACAAGCAGCACCTCGGTGGAGTGTGTATCCATCCAAGGCAAGCCTAAGCCGACCCTTTTCTCGGATTGCTGCTGCCAGTAATCGCCCCGAACGCCATTGCCAAGGAGGAAGTCTCGAATGATTGCAAACTGCCCACGTGTTGAATCTGCGAGTTCTCGATCATTTTCGATGAGGCTTGCATCGCGGAGGATCAGACCGGGTACTGGATACCCGTATTGATTTGTTATTGATAAGTCAGCGAAGCTGCTAATGCCAAACAGTACAGAGTCCGTGTCTTTCGGGAAGACAAGCGGTTTGCCGACTTTATCCATTGGATTACAGCCAGCAAGAAGTCCAGCAAGCGCTGCGATCCAAATCCAACCGCGCGGCGCAATCCTCATAAGGCTCCCACCGCCTGGCCCCATACGGGAGTCGTGCCGGCCGGGCCTGTATAACGCGGGTCGTTGTGGCGGTAGAGCATGTTATAGGCGCAGCCGGGCATGAGCCGTCCGTCCGGCAGGGCGTAGTGTGTGCAACATTTCTTAATGCGATCCACCTCGAACGTGTGCTCGTCCATGAAAGCATGGATGAAGATCGTTTTCACAAGGCTTTCGCCGATAGCGAGCCGCTCTTCGAGCTCCAGGCAGCGGTCGGAGGGATACATCATTTTCAGCAGCCGCCGCAAGGTTTGAAGGATGGCATCGCAATCGGGCACTTGGCCGCTGCCCGACCAGAGGGTGTCAATCGTGTCGCGGATGCTGCTTTCGAGCGTCTCGTCGGGCCGGAGCGTGCCGCGGTTGGCGATGGCCTCGAGGTATCGCTCCAGCTCGATGAATCGCGGAAACGGCACTACGCCGGAGTCGGTTTTGAGCAGATAGGTCAGGGCAAAACACGAGGGATGCGAACAGGGCAATGGGTGAAAATCGCTTCGGCGCAGGACCCCGTCAGTCTGCTCCTCACAATGCCGAACCACGTCCGGGATGGTGATGACATCCAGCGGATTGTGCGGGGAAAAATGGGCGCCGCCGTAACCGGTGTAGGCCGCCGGCTGGAACATGAGCGACAGAATAAAATCATTCTCGAGCAACAGGCGCACGCACTCGCCGATGCGGTCATCGTTGACGCCCCTGGCGAGGGTGGAAACGATGGTGGTGCGCACTCCCGCCGTGCGCAGATTTTCCAGCGCGCGGCGTTTGAGGCCCTCCTGGTCACCCGCGCCGCGCAAGCGGCGGAGTTCGGGATTGCTGAGCGCGTCGAGTTGGAGGTTCACGTAAGCGCCACGCCGCGCCAGCTCGTGGCAAAAAGCGAGGTCCGATGCGATGAGCACGCCGTTGGTGGAAATGGAGACCCTGGCGATTTCAGGGCGTTTGGCCAGGTCCAGCAATTCCAGGAATTGCGGATGGACTGTGGGTTCGCCGCCGGAGAGGTTGATGGTGTCGAGCGCGCCCTCTTTCTCGACCAGGCCGGCGATGATGGAGCGGAATTCCGGCACGGTCATGTTGTAGTTGTGCCGGTTTTGCACGATGCAGATAGGACATTCCAGGTTGCAGTAGTTGGTGATCTCGATGATCGGCAGGCAACTGTGCTGCTCGTGGTCGGCGCACAGGCCGCAATCGGAAGGGCAGCCTTTGGCGACGGGCGTGGAATGTTTCAGAGGCACGGACCCGGGCTTGATGTAGGCCAGCGACTTGAGAAACCAATCGGCATCCCCCGAGATCAAGGCTTCGCTGCGTCCATGCTCGGGGCATTGCTTGCGCAAAAAGACTTTGCCGTTGCGAATGATCCGCTGGCCATCCACCAGCCGGCGGCATTGCGGGCAAAGGCCCTTCGAGAAGGAATGAAATACCTCGGCGGCCTGGGTCCCGGGTAAGCGAACGATGGGTCGGCTGGCTGAAGGAGGAGCTTGCATAGTGTTCATAGAGCCGTGGCTTTGGTGTGGCGGGAATGGTGCATGCGTTCGAGCATTTCGTTGGAGGCGAAGCGCAGGTCCTTTTCGCGATAGAGGACGTTGTAGGAGCAGGTGGGGATGTTGGTGCCGTCGGGAGCAGGGACACCGACACAGCATTTCATGACGCGGGAGACGTCGAAGCTTTCCTCGTCCATGTGCGAATGGATGTAAATGGCTTTTGCGCTGCGTTCAGCAATGCGGCGTCGCTCGGTCAGTGACAGCGTTGGGCCGCCGGGCGGGAATAAACGGTTTAGAAGCCGTTTGATGGTGGAGAGTACCTGGTGAGATTCGGGCAGGGAGTCCGGTTCGGCAAATAAGCGGTCAATGACGCCGGTGAACATTTCGTGCAGTTTTTCGCGCGGTTCGATGTAAAGCGAGTCGTCAAGCAGGCTGAAAAGGTCGGCGCGCGAAATCAATTTGGTGAACGGCACATAGCCTCCATCATCGAGGCAGAGCAGGTAGCAGATGGAATAGCAATGCGGGTGGGCCAAGGGCGAGGGGACGAAATCCTTCGGAGTGATCCGCCCGGCGGTGGCTTCCTGGATGCGCTGGTGCAAGTCGGGAATGGTGATGCGCGCGCCGCGGTTAAACCCGACGCCGCCCTGGCCGGTGAAACAGAGCGTGTGCAGTTCGAGGGAGAGGATGTTGTTGCGTTTTAGGACAAGGTTGAGCAAATCACCAACTTCGCTGTCGTTGTACCCTGCGGCAACGGCCGGCAGAATGGTCACGGTCACGTTGTGTTTCTCCAACAGGTCGAGGACGCCCAGTTTGGCGGCCACGGTGTTGGCGCCCAATAAGGCGCGGTCTGTGTCCGGATTGAAAGTATCGAGGGAGAGCACGATTCGGGCGTCGAGAGCGGCCAATCGTTTCACCAGGGCTTCATCGCGCAGTTTCAGGCCGTTAGTGGAAATGGTCAGCCGTTCGATGCCCGCCTCGCGGCACATTTCCAGCAACTCAGGCAGCTCCGGGTGCAAGGTAGGCTCGCCACCGGTAAAATTAATGATGTCAAGTTCTTCGTGGTCTTCCTTGAGATGCTTGAGGATAGCGCGGAACTCGTCTTTGGACATGCGGTAGGCGCCGTCGTTTTTGTTGACGGTGTAGCAAATCGGGCAGTCGAGGTTGCAGCCGGAGATAATGGGGACCACGGGAAGATAGACCTTTTGCTGGTGCGAATCGCAGGGGCCGCAGTCGAATGGGCAGCCGCGTGCCGATACCTTCTTCCGCACCTGCCGCGGCGGGCGGCAGGGAGCTACGAAGCTGAGGCAGTCCAGATACCATTCGGCGCTGCTGGTGACCAGCACTTCCTGACGCCCGTGTTGCGGGCAAAACTTGTCGAAAAAAACTGCGCCCTGGCGAAAAACGATTTTGGCATCCACCGCTTCCTTGCAGACGCGGCAGAGGCCCTTGGTCATGGAATAATAGGTCTGGGCGGAGGTGGTGCGCATTGGGCAAGTCATCGCTGAATTCGCGCACGAAATCAAGATATTCGAGCGGGAGAGAGTCCAAGGTCCAAGGTCCAAAGTCCACAGTCCACGGCCCAAATTCAACGTTCAACGCGACTAGCGGAAAGGGGAAGCCGAGGACGAGGACGATTGGGATCGGCGGATCAGACCGGAAGACTCCTCACGTCGTCTCCTACAGGAGCGGGGTTCCGGCGGTTCAACTTCTCCCCGAGGGCTATGCCCAGGAGGGCGGCTAAGGTGCCGAGCGCGATGTCAATGGGACGGTGCTGCCAGGTAAGGGCGATCGAGGGAAGGCCGAGCAACAACATTCCGGCAAGTGGCCAAGTCCACGTTGGGCGGTCGCGCGCGACGAACCACGCGATGACCACGGGCCCGATTCCGTGGGCACAGGGCATCACATTGTTCGGAGGGTCCACAGTCCATAACCATTGGTAGTAACCTGCCCAAAAGCCCGGCGGCAATGCGGGGCGAGGCAGCATAGTCGGGGTCACTATCCACCACGGCATAACTACCAAATAGGCGCAAACCAATGCCCACAGGCAAGCGCGAAATCGCCCAGCATCACGGATGGCCAGCGGCAGCAACCACCAAACAAACATCATGGCCGAATACGGCACGGCAAACGCCGGGCAGAAAGGGACCCAGGACGGCATCGCTACTTTGGTGGGACTCAGGGACTGCCAATGGTCAATGACCATATACAGTCCGAGCATCGGCCACGTCAGGAGGGTTATCGCCACAAAGCGTTTCACTAGATGTATGGGAACATGAACTGTTTCACAAACGACTGGAGTTATTCTTAACAGGAGGAAACAGAGAAAACAGAGATAAAAAAATTGTTCAATCTATTTCCTCTTGTTTGAGCAATTTGCTTCCCCCTGTTTCTCCATTCCCGTATTTTGACAAGCCCATGAAGAATTCTCGGTTTTATCGCGTGTCCGGTCTCGAGTAAAAAGTCGAAAATATGGCTCCCATCAAATTCGGAACCGACGGCTGGCGTGCGGTTATCGCCGAAGATTTCACATTTACCAACGTCGAGCGCGTGGCGCAGGCGGTCGCCGATTATTGGGCTTCTAACCCGGTCGAAGGGACGGAGAAGAAAGTAATCGTCGGTTACGACCGCCGTTTTTTATCCGACGCGTTTGGGCAACGCACGGCCGAGGTTCTCGCCGGCAACGGATTCCAGGTCATCCTTTGCCCGCAACCGGCACCTACACCTTCGATCTCGTTTGCGGTGAAGGCGGAGCGGGCGGTTGGGGGCGTGATGATCACTGCCAGCCACAATCCTGCGATTTTTAACGGGTTCAAACTCAAGTCGTATTATGGCGGTTCGGCCGATGCTTCCACGTGCCATGCGGTCGAGACGCATCTGGATCGCAGTCCGATCCAGGCGACTTCGTTGGCCGCCGGGACTAAGGAAGGGCGGATCGCGCTTAGAGATGTGCGCCCGGAGCATTTCGCGGCGCTGAAGAGGCTGGTGGATTTCAAGCTCATCGCCAAGTCCAAGCTCCGCTTTGCCCACGAGGCGCTGTTTGGGGTCGGAGCGGGTTGCTTCGAGCAGTTGCTGGCAGGAACGACTTGCAGAGTGACGACTTTGAACGGGGCGCACGATCCGCTGTTCGGCGGGATCAACCCTGAGCCCATCGAGAAGAACTATGCTCGCAGCTCGGCTTTCCTCAAAAAACATCCGCATGACATTTGCCTGGTGACTGATGGCGATGCGGACCGGGTGGGCGGCATGGATGGCCGTGGCCGATATTTGAGCACGCACCAGATTATATGCATGCTGCTGCGGCATTTTGTGGTCAATCGTGGGGAGGAGGGCGGACGGCCTTGTCCCCGTGAGTCGGAGCGCGGACGCCTTCGTCCGGGCGGGTTGCTCGATGAGCCGCCAGACAAGCGGACGAAGGCGTCCGTGCTCCGAAAAATGGTCAAAGCGCTGACGACCACTTCGATGGTGGACAAAATGTGCTCGGCTTACGGTCTTGAGTTGGTGGAGACCGGCGTTGGATTCAAATACATCGTTGCCGAAATGCTCAAAGGCGGCGTGCTGCTCGGAGCTGAAGAGAGCGGTGGCATCGCTTTTCCAGGCCATATCCCCGAACGCGATGGTATCGCCGCGGGACTCATGCTGCTGGAAATGCTCGCTACGGAGCGAGTGCCGGTGAACAAACTCATTGCGCGCCTGGAAAAGGAATTCGGACCGCACCGTTATGGCCGAATAGATACGCATTTCCCTCTCGAAAAGCGCGGCGCATTAATGGAATTCCTTAAGCAGAACCCACCTTCCAAATTGCTCCGGTCGCCTTTAGCGGCTGTGAAGAGCTATGACGGGGTCAAGTTCATCGCGCAGGATACCTCCTGGCTGATGCTGCGCGGCTCCGGCACCGAACCGATCCTCCGGATTTACGCCGAGGCTAAAACGGATGCGGATGCACGAAAGCTTTTGGGTTTGGGGCTGAGATTGACGAAGCAGGTGTAGGAAACTTCAAACATCAAACGTCGGCGCGTTGAAAACCGATGCTTGAAGTTTGTTTGAATTTTGATGTTTGAATTTTGGAGTTTCGAGTTCGTGTCATTGAGACGTCACCGTCACCTGCCCGCTCTCGCCCTGGAAAAGGAAGTAGCCGACGCCAGTGTTGGAACTCTGATCGGCGATGCCGCTGAAGCTGACCGGCTGACTCGTAGCCGGATCAACCGCTTTACCGCTGAAAATGCCGGTGGAGCTCGAGAAGCTCAGCACGGTTTTGTTATTCGAGGAATCCACGATCCTGTTATTACTTTCCAGTTGGCCGTCAATCATGACGGTATCCGAAAGGCTGCCCCCGCTCAATGTCACCTGCGCCCCGCTCATATTGAGGACCGTCTGCCCTCTGCCGGGCCGCTGATAAGGCCCGCCCGAGGCATCCGACTGCATCGAAAAACCGCTCGCATAGTACCTGGCGGCGAAAATGTTAGGCCGTACCCACGTCATGGTTCCGCTCAGGCCGCCGCCATCGGAAAAATTGATCCAACCCAAAAGCATTCCCTGACCGCCGTATGTCGGCACGTACAACGGCCATCGGCCGCTCTTGGCCAGAGTGGCGGATTGGCTGGCTTTGCCGCCATCGGCCAGGGCCGCGCCCATCTTGATCTGGCCCTTGCTGTTCACGTTGACCGTGGCGTAGCTGGAGCCGCCGGGTGCGCTCGCTGGATCGGGGCTACCGGGACAGGTGAGGATAAATTGTCCTTGCTGCGGAGAAGAGAGCGCCCTGCCATCGTAAATAGCTCGGTCGCCGTCCAATTGGGCTGAGAAATTGGCGTTATCAGTGACCACCCCGGTGATGTGGTCCGAATCGGCAGGGTCAACCTGCAATGAAACCGAAAGCTGACCGGATCGAGTTTGTTTTGTGAGCACCTCGGCGGCGCCATTGCCATCGAATTCTCCGCTGAAGGAATAGCGTGCCGGCCCCGCCTGCAAACTGCCGCTGAAGGTGCCTTTGGTGGTAGTGCTGATGGTGAAGGAACCTGCGGTGCGCGGGGTTATGTTGTTCGGATCAGAAAACAAGCCGGTGTAAGTCCCTTTGACTGGAGTGAAGCCGCCGCCTCCACCGCTTCCACTAAGCCACTGCTGGATCGAGGCATAAGTGACATCGAACCTGCCGAACGAGTCCGGAGCCGCAGGAGTCGAGCAGGAGGAGCCGGGACCGCCGTTGAATCCCGCGCTGAGCTGCCCAATCACCTCCTGGCTGCCATTGAGCAACGGCCCACCGCTGCTGCCGTCCTCGGTAACGCCGGTGGACCACCGAACCCCCCAGAAGTTTGGGTCCGAGCCGGCGTATTGGCCCAGCGAAATGCGTTTGTAGGAACCGCCCGGATGCTGAATGCACGCGAGGGTGTCGCTCGAGGAGGGCTGGCTGGTGCTCCAGGGCAAGCGGGCCGCGTCCGATGGAGCGGCCTGCCGAAGCTGCAGGAAAGTGAAGTCATTCGCCGAAGAAGCAGCCAGAATAGTTCCTCCCTGGTGCGTCTGCGTCCCGCCTGCAGCCGATCCATTACACGAAGTGGTCTGGTAAAACCAAAAAAAAGTGATGGAAGAAGCGGCGGTCTGGTCGCTGATACAATGATTTGCGGTGAGAAAGTAGTCGCCGGAACCACTGGCGGCCAGCAAACAACCGCTGCAAACAAAAGTGTGGCCGGCGTTTACAAATTGAATTTTTGCCACGCCAGTAGCGGTCTGGGCATAACCAGGATAGCAGCTCAGATCCACGTCGCAGGAGCCGACTTTCGGCGCTCCCGTCAGGGGCAGATCATATAAATACGAAAGCTCCTTCAGGCCAAGCGAGATAGTCCCGAGATCGACTCCTGGCGAGGCTTCAATCTCGATCTGTGCGCCGGGTGTAAGAGAGGTCGGGGCCCAGAAATCCTTAGCGCCTGCAAGGTCATTGGCCATAACCGACGTTGCGGATTCGGGGGAGCCGGTCAGGTCGTAAACCAAAACCCGGACTCCCTGCGGAAGATTGAGTTTTTCCAGGTGCAGCCGCACCCCCAATGCTCCTGGTGCCACCACCTGCGCCGACCACACGCGTTTGCCGTCGCTTCGCAGTTGCCACTGCTCGGCGGGAGCGGATGCAGCAGTGACGGTGATCGGCTTGTCCAAAACGCGCCGGACACCGATCTGCAAGCGGTTAGGGCCGTGCTTGCCGCTGTTTTGTTTGAGCGCCTGGAGGCGTTCGGCCGGCAGGGCGGGCACAAACGCATTGCGTTGAAATAGCCCCACCCCGCTGGCCAGATTGCATAGTGTGAAACTCAATGAGAAAACCGCGGTGGACATTGCCGCAGCACGTTTTTGATGAGTCATACTGCTAAGATTCTTCGGCAAATAAAATCCGCCCGAGCGTTCTTTGCTGCCATGGGTCATTTTCCGTTGGGTGATGACCTTACCGGTTGGGAAAACGGGCTTAACGCAAAGGCGCAAAGAGGCAAAGGCGCAGAGAGAAAGGGGAGGAACGCGGGTGTCCTTACCCGCAGCGCCAACGACTGATCAGGCGGCGTTGTCGAGGGAGATCAAATTGTTGCGCAGGGCGAAGACGGTCAGGCCTGCGACGCCGTGGATGTTTAGCTTGCGGCAGATGCGGTCCCGGTGAGCTTCGATGGTGCGGACGCCGAGGCCGAGGCGAGCGGCAATTTCTTTGTTAGCCAGCCCTTCTGCGATACACACCAAAACGTCCCGCTCGCGAGGGGTGATGGCAGCAGGAGCCTGGCGGTTCATTGAGGGCGCGGCAGTGATTTCCGGGATATAGGCCGGTCCTTTTTGCCAGTCAATTTCGAGAGCGTTGAGCAGGTCGGATGGCTGAGAAGTTTTGGACAGGTAATGACCAATCCCGGACGTGGCGATTTGTTCTGTAATTTGGGTCGGGTTTTGATCCGAGACCAGAACGACTTTCATGTGAGGATTTTCTTTGCGCAGAACCAGGGAAAGTCTAAAGCCATCCACGTCCGGCAAGGCGACGTTTGACACCACTATATCGGGGAACATCTGGCGCGTTTTCAATAGGGCCTCGATTGCATTGGCGGCGTGGCCGATGACGCAGAAGTCAGCATGGTTTTCCAGGTAGTCACGCAAGCCATGCATGGCGACCGAGTTATTATCAACGATCAGAACTGTGAGAGGAGATTTGATGGTTGGTTGGCGTGAGTTGTTCATAATGAAGTTTTGGGTTGAAACGACATAGAATTTTTGCGCTGGCCTATGGCTCCTTAATGGTAACTCGACAGATGGTTAGCTTATCGTGTGCCGCCGGGACGCTTTGAAAGCATTTCTGTCATTTTTAAGGCCAGCCAAAAGCATTTGAAATCTCTAACAATGGATGAACACAAATAAGCACGGACAAGGAGCCTGAGCAGAGGTGCTTTCATAACAATTTACTGACAGTAAGAGCCTGCTCGGGCCAGCTTTTGGCGGGAAGCGGCAGGTCTGGAGTATTTGAGCATAGGTTTAGAATGGTCGAGGCATCATCTTTAAGTCGTCATTCCGCCCTGATCCACCAAGGCACACAAACCCCCGGCGCGACCGCTTCAGGGTCCGCAGAGCCTCAGGCTCCGGTATTCCCGGGCCGGTGCCGGTAATGATGGTGAAACGGTCCCGCCGCGCGGGACCGCACTCCTAAGCGGTAGTAGTGGTCCAGGTAAGGCCCCTCTGAATACTTGTAAATACCTAAACCATAAATAAGCTCGACGCAAGTCAGTTCGAAGGCCAAAAAAGGGCGGAGAAATTTCAGGTGACGCGAACATGGGTCCAAACTGCACAACATCCGCGTGTAGAGGATCCGGAAGGCGGTCTGAAGTTGCGGGTTCAGGCAGGGCGACTTAAGGCGGTGGCGGGATTTTTCCCGTTCGAGACGGCGTTCAATTTTGCTTACCGCATGAAACCGCATAACTGCCGCACCAGGTCGGTATTTCGTCCCATGGTGGCCGCGGGAAGGAGTAGAAAATCCTTGCGTAATTCTACGGAAGTGCGTAATGTCAGCCCGTCTTTCATGAACTAGGGGCAAGGGATTGTTGTCGTTTTATGAGAACCTGGGTTTATGACGATTGTCCGCCGAGACGACTGGGCGACCCTGTACTTGACCAAGGAGGCGAGTTGGCGAAGCATCACTTCAGAAGGCTTTTGGCCTGGGCGATTTTGGCGTTTGCTGCACTGAGCGCATCGGGAGTCGAGCCCAAGCGGGTATTATTTCTCCATTCGTATGGCCGCGGGCTTTCAGCTTTTGGGGACTTCGCTGCGGCGTTGAGGACGCAGTTGGCTGAGCAATTCAAGGAGCCGATTGAATTTCACGAGGCTGGAATAGAGCCTTTGCGATTTGTGGGGGGCGAGTCGGATGAGCCTCTAATAAATTACCTCGAGGCCCTCTTCGCGGAGCACCCAGCGGACCTGGTGGTCCCTTTCGGAGCACCGGCCGTTCGTTTTGCGCTTCGAAATCGAGCGCGGCTATTTCCATCAGCGCCGCTGTTGTTTGCGGCGGTCGAACATCGCCACCTGGACTCGCTGACGCTGGGGACCAACTGGACGGCCGTTGCGGCCGACTTTGATTTCCACCATGCGATCAGCAGCGCCGTGCAGGTTTGGCCGGCCACTACGAATATCGTAGTGGTCATTGGTAAAACAGCCATCGAGACGTTCTGGAAGGGAGAAATGAATCGCGAATTGAAACCCTTCGCCAACCATATAGCGTTTACCTGGCTGGATGATCTGAGCCTTGATGGAATGAGGCAAGTAGTGGGCAAGCTTCCGCCACGGAGCTTGATCCTTTACTTCTCGTTGTTTGCGGATGGAGCCGGTGTCCCGTATGAGCATCAGGTCGGACTGAGGTCCATCCGGCAGGTCGCCAAGGCCCCGATTATCGGCCTGTTCGGGTCCGAATTGGGGAATGGCATCGCAGGAGGGCCGCTGCTAAGCGTGCAACAGCAGGTAGCGGAAACGGCGCGGGTGGCGATACGTATTCTGAATGGCGAAAGTCCGGACACGATCCGCGTTGCGCCGCTGGGCGCGGGTAAACCGGCTTACGATTACTGGGAGTTGAAACGGCTTGGCATCTCGGAATCACAATTGCCGGCCGAGAGCCAGGTTTATTTCCGCCCCGACTCCTGGGGCGACGCACTGCCGCAGATTGTTGGCATTAGCGCCTTCTGCCTGATCGAGGCGGCGCTGATTGTGGGGCTGATTCGTGAATTGCGGCGCAGGCGGCGAACAGAACGGTCGCTGCTGGAAAGCCAGGAACAATTGGCTATGGCTTCGGAGGCCGGCGGCACGGGGCTGTGGAGCATGCGGATAGACACCGGCGAGATCTGGGTGACACCGAAGATGCGCCAATTGTTGCAATTTGGCCCGGAGGAAGAGCTCAGTTTTGAGAAGTTCCTTCAAGCGGTACATTCGGAAGACCGGCCGTTGATCCTGCAGGCCACTCAGGAAGCTTTCGACACCGGCACCGAGATGCGAATCGAGCACCGAGTGGCCTTGCGGGATGGGAGCATCCGCTGGATCAGCGGGCGTGGACGCACGGAAGGCGACGGGCAGGGCAAGCGAAATCGAATCACGGGTGCATCGGTGGACATAACGGAACGTGTCCAGGCCGAGGAGGCGTTGCGAGCCAGTGAGGAACGATTGAAACTGGCAGCCGAGGCGGCGCGGTTGGGAATATGGAATTGGGATATATTGAGGGACCGCATTTCGGTAACTGGGCCGATCGCGGCCCGATTTCTCAATTCGATGCCACCGCAGGAGAATGGGTACGCCCGTTTTATGAAAACAATCCATCCCGACGACCGGGCAGCGGTGGCGCAGGCCCTGGCCAGGGCCAAGAATGGGCACGGAGAATTCGAGACCGTTCACCGCGCCATCTTTGCCGATGGCACGACCCACTGGATCGCGGCGCGGGGGCGGGCCGACTTTGATGATCAACACAAGCCGATACGATTGCACGGGGTTTCACTCGACATAACAACGCTTAAAGAGGCTGAAGAGCGGGCGCAGGAAAGCGAACGCCGCTTTTCGCTGATGGCCAATGCAGCACCCGTGTTCATCTGGGCGTCGGGGACGGACAAAAAATGCATCTTTTTGAATAAGCCATGGCTGGAATTTAAGGGGCGCAAAATGGCGCAAGAGTTGGGCGACGGCTGGGCTGAAGGAATCCATCCGGACGACCTTGCGGGATGCATGAAGGTCTATACGGACTCCTTCGATGCCCGGCGGCCTTTTTCGATGGAGTACCGGATACGCCGGCACGACGGACAGTATCGCTGGCTGCTGGACCACGGCGTGCCGCGTTACGATCCGGAGCGAAACTTCCTTGGCTACATCGGATCGTGTGTGGATGTGACCGAGCGGAAACAGGCCGAGACAGAGGCGCAGCGCGCCCGACAGGAATTGGCGCATCTGAACCGCGTCTCCACACTGGGAGAATTGGCGGGCTCGCTGGCGCACGAATTGAACCAGCCGCTGACGGCCATCCTGAGCAACGCGCAGGCTGCTCAACATGTGATGGGCGACGGTCCGGCAGATCTCGGGGTGCTACGATCTATTCTTACAGATATCGTCCAGGAAGATCGGCGAGCGGGCGAGGTGATCGCGCGGATGCGGGGGATGCTGAAGAACGGTGAGGCAAAAATGATGCCGCTGGATATCAGCCAGATCGTTGGCGAGGTCCTGGGGTTGTTGCACAGTGAATTGATTTTGCGATCCATCAGCGCGGAAACCGTGTTCGCGCTTGCGCGGCCAGTGGCGTTTGGCGATCGCATTCAACTCCAGCAGGTCCTGATCAATTTAATCATGAACGCCTGCGATTCGATGCATGAAAATCCGCCGGACAAACGCAAGGTCACCATCGAAACCCAGTTGCTCAATGACGGGCATCTGGAGGTCGCAGTCAGTGACCTGGGTCCGGGCTTTGCCCCTGAGTTTTTGAAGCTGGAGCGTTTTCGGACCAGCAAACCCCATGGCTTGGGCCTGGGGTTGGCCATTTGCCGTTCCATCATCACCGCGCATGGCGGCACCATGGCGATCAGCAACCAACCGGAAGGCGGTGCGCGGGTTGTGGTCACCCTTCCGGCCAATCGAAAGGAGCAGCATTGAACGATCCTCTGCAGCGGGTTTTCCTGGTGGACGATGACCCAGGTGTCATCAAGGGACTCACTCGCCTGCTGCGCGCGGCTGGCTACGATGCTGTGAGCTTCAACTCGGCCCAGGAGTTCATCAGCCGCTACAATCCTGATACTCCGGGTTGCCTGATCCTGGACATTTCGATGCCCGGCATCACAGGCCTGGAGCTTCAAGACTGGCTGATGCAAACCGACAGTCCCTTGCCGGTCATCTTTCTCACCGGCCATGGCGACATTCCGGCGAGCGTTCAGGCGATGAAACGCGGCGCGGTGGATTTCCTGACCAAACCTGTGGATGAAACAGATTTATTCGAGGCCATTCTCGAGGCCTCCCGGCGCTACCGCCAACAGATCGCGGCCCGAGATCAACTCAAGACAATCAAAGCCCGGCTCGCAATGCTTACCCCGCGCGAGCGACAGGTGCTCGAGCACGTTGTGGACGGAAAGCTGAACAAACAAATCGCCGACGTGTTGGGCACTGTGGAGAAAACCATCAAGGTCCACAGGGCTCGAGTCATGCGAAAGATGGGAGTGCAGTCGCTCGCTGAGCTGGTTCGCCTGGCCGAGCGCGCGGGAATCGGAGCCGCGCCGCCCCCGGGTACTGCTTCCTTGCAGCCGCCCAATCCGGCGGGGCGGTGGCCCGAATAGTTCATACCTTTGTAGGGGACGACGTAAGGAGTCCCTTTCTGCCATTGCGTTCGCAAAGAGGACTCCTCACGTCGTCCCCTACAAGCCGGCCCCGGTTCTCACATGGTGTGAAATTTCCAGGCTAGTGATAACGTGGCATTTATGCTGCGTTTGGCACGGTTGACACTTTGTCCACAACCTCTTACAATCGGCCAAATCACAATCCTGACCTATGAAGCTGAACCGAAACATTGCCCTGTTCTTCACTTTAACTGCTTTCACCTTCACCACTGCTGCCGCGGACGAGCCCTGGTTCGATCTGGAAAAGTGCGGATTCTGCAAGGCACTTGCCAGTCAACCCGGTCTGCTCGAACACATGAAGACGGAATATCATGACACCAAAACTGGGATCATTTCCGTCACTTACATTGATAAGGAATATGAGGGTGCCTTTGCCAAAGGCCAGGCCGGCATACGCCAGGTGGTGGCCGACAAAATGGCCGGCAAACCCGTTGTGGCCTGCAGGCATTGCGCGGCCATCGGCGAGTTCTACCAAATGGGTCTCATGCCGGAATCCATCAAGAGCGAAAAATGCATTATCGTGATTTATTCCTCCACAGAGCCTGCGACAGTCACCAAGCTGCAGGAGTTCGGCAAAAAATCGAACGAAGCCCTCGCCGAAATAGCTAAAAAGAAGCAATTGGCTGATGCGAAAAAATAAGGTGGTGGTTCGGTAGAGCCTTCAGCCACGCTCATTGCCCCAGCTTCAGCTCCGGGGCATCGGTTGGCGTCTTGCTCGCCCCTTTGACGCCCAGTTGCTCGCCTGCATGAATGACTATATTAGTCCCTGTTCCCATGCTGGTTGTCACAGCTCCTTTGAGCACAGTCAGATCTCTACCGAATACGAAAATGGTCTCCTTGGGGTCTTGATTGCTCCGAGCGACAGTCAGATGTACCGGGCCACCGGCACGGATGAGGGTGAAACTGTAATCGGAAATGCCGTCGAGGCTGATGCGGATTTGTCCAGACCGCAGATCCAAACGGATGTTCCTTGATTCGACCGATCCGGATTTGTTCGAACTTGCTCCGATCAGTTTGAGTATCGTGCTGGAAAATATATGGACCGTCATCCGACCGCCAGCACTGGACCCTCCGAGCTCGATATCTACACCGGTCGAATGGCTCATGTCTGTCTGCAAAAACCACTCGCCAGCCAACTGGTATCCTGCTCGGAGTTCGTGCCAGTCCGGATGCTTCTTGTCCTGATACCGAGCCTCGCCAACAAGCTTGATGACCTTGGCGGAGAGAGGGATTGAATCGTCACCTCGGGCCGCCGGTGCGAGCAGGAGCCATGGTGTGATGATGAAAGCCCTGGCTAGTGCGCTCCGTGGCCGATAGTTCGCAGGACGGTTCATGACTTTACAGCTTCTTACAACTGCGAGCAAAGTTGGTGTGCTTGCGTCGTCCACAATAATGCGTCAATACGCGCGGCTGAAAGCAGCCACCATGATTGCGAGCAGCCCTAAGAAGGTATTGGTGAGGAGCAGGAAAAATCCGTTTGAATAGGAATAGCCCGCCTGATCGGTTGCTCCGCTAAAGAGAACAAAGTCCGCGATCAAGAGAGGGACGGAAAGATATAACGAGGCGAAGATGCGGCGTCGGTGCAGATTAAATGACCAGGGGCGCAAGATACCGAGCAGAAGAACCGTTTCTACCGTGATGATCGTAGAAACCACCAGCACGTCATGTAGCGGATAGGGCCGGAACCGATTGCGGGTGTATCCCGGGTTAAGTCCTCCCAGCACAGAGTCGCGGAGGCCCAAGACCCAAAGCAAGGCAAGGGAGGCGAAGAGTAACCAGCCAATGTATCGGGACCTCGCCTGGTGAGTCGTCGGCATAGCTTCAGAATATCCCCAAATCCAGGCACAAGCAAGGTCAAGCGTGGATGCGCAGTGCGACGAAGGCTGTCGATCCCCGGGGCCGGATGCGAAAGCCTGATTTTTTAAAACGAAAGCGGCGGAATACGCCGCACTCCAAACGCTTCGCGACTTCTTACACGCGTCCTGCTACGCGAAGTGCTTGGACTCGCGGCCTTCCGGCCCTTTCGTTTTCGCGACGAACTCACGATTACACTTTATTTCTACCCCAATTCCCTAGCCATCTGCACGAGCGGTTTCGAACGTGGGTAAACGTGATTTAGCACACCGGCAGGGAACCTCGCGAAGCGTTTGGAGTGCGGCGTATTCCGCCGCTTTCGTTTTCGTGCGTAATTTCCAGTTGCTATGCCACGAAGCCTTGTCACCATGAAGTGTGCCATCCGAACCTGGCAATCCCGATTCCCGTGATTCACTTCGTCCAAGCCGCACGCTTTCGCTTCCTCCCGGCCCCGCCATCGGCCTTTCGATAAAACCGCCGCCTAAAGACTGGCCCCATGCCCCGATACATCGCCTGTCCGAGAACGCAGTCTATATCGTCACTTCCGGCACGCTGCACAAGAAACATTTGTTCGATACGCAACCTAAACGGGATCTGCTCGAGCGTATGTTGCTGTCCATGAGTAAACGCGAAGGCTGGCAGTTGGAAGCGTGGGCTGTCATGGCGAATCATTACCATTTCGTGGCTCGAGGAAATCCGGACTCGAAGAACCTCCGTGAATTCTTACACCAACTCCACTATGACGCGGCTGTAGAACTCAACGAACTGGATGCCTGCCCAGGGCGCAATGTATGGTATAACTTCTGGGAGACACGGCTCACTCACGAATACAGCTATCTGGCGCGGTTAGCTTATGTGCATCGCAATCCTGTGAAGCACGGGTTGGTTGCGGTTGCTAACCAATATCCCTGGTGTTCGGCGGCATGGTTCGAGCGGACAGCTTCTCCAGCGCAGGTAAAAACGATCTATAGCTTCAAGACAGATAAGGTGAAGGTGTATGATGACTTTTAAGATGAAAACGAAAGCGGCGGAATACGCCGCACTCCAAACGCTTCGCGACTTCCTGCGCGCGTCGTGCTAACTACGGCGAGGAAATGCGGTAGTAGCGATAGAGGGTGTTGGTCGAGGAGGGGTCGAAGAATTGGTAGTGGCCGGAACTAATTTCTGAAGCGGGGGCGTCCCAGGTCCAGTTGAGGAAATTGGTGGTGGACCAGAGGCTGTAGCTGGTGTTGGTAGTGCCATTGAACATCACGCCGAATTCGCTGCCGCCTGGGGTGGACGAAAGCAGGGGCTTGATGCCGGTGATGCTGGCGACGGCGTTGGAACTGGTCATGCCGGCGCTCACGGAGCCGATGGTGAAACTGCCCGAGAGCGTGTTGCCGGAGCTGAGGCTGAAGAGCTGGTCGGGGACGACGGGCGACGTGAAGTCGTCGGGCATGCTGACTTCCTGGTTGACATCCAGTACGTAACCGCCGCCACTTGTGGCCGCGCGGGCGCGGCAATGGAAAAGCTGGGCCGGGGAGAATGTGAGCCCGAGGCCGGCGCCTGCCGCAGTGGCGAGCGTGGCCCAATTGCAATCGAATTTGGTCGAGTTGAAATCGAAGGCGTTGGTCAGGCTCATGTTCGTGTAATCGGCGTTAGTAGAGTCGGGCGTGGCGGTGCCTGCGGCGCGGCCAATGTCAGTCACGGGATACCAGGTCCAGCGGCCAGCACGATTCCAGGAGAAGTGGTCGCAGGTGGATGGCATCTGCAAAGTCCAGCCTGCCTCCTGAATTTCCCAACTGCCGGCAGT
>PSRM01000009.1 GCA_003176045.1 Verrucomicrobiota bacterium
GTCCGCGTTTCCTTCATCAACCCCGAGCCGTTGCGGACGAGGCCGTCCGCAACTCCTTCGCCAACATGGCGGCGGACGGGCTTGTCCTCGTCCGCGTTTCCTTCTTCAATCCCGAACCGCTGCGGACGAGGCCGTTCACAATTCCTTCGCCAACATGGCGGCGGACGGGCTTGTCCGCGTTTCCTTCATCAACCCCGAGCCGTTGCGGACGAGGCCGTCCGCAACTCCTTCGCCAACATCATAGTGGCGGACGGCCTCGTCCGCCAGTTGCGCTGCTGTTGAGGCGCCTTCATCAGGAGCCGACCAGCGGAAACCAGTCGCATGCACTGGCGAGCTGCCTGACACGGCCGAACCATCGCTTTTGCCGCATCAGGCGGGCTGCAGACCGGCGAGTCGCCTTAAACAAATTCACAAACAGATTGAGCCCAATTTGTGGCCAACCAGCGTGAACAGAGGAACAGAAGCAAACAGAGGAAACGGAGGACGTAAGCATCTCTGTCGCCTCTGTTTCCTTCTGCTGGCGAAGGCTTAAATGCTGTGCCCAGTTTTGAGACAGCTTAGGTTTCTTAATGGTTCTGTCGTCCCTAACGGGACTTATTCGCCGTCGGACCCATATCCCAGCGTTGAAACGCTGGGCTATTATCTGCCGTCCCTCCGGGGCTATGCAGAATGGGCGGGCGCCAAATTTCAGTGGCATTGGGCTTTCTAGTCCTGCTCATCGGGAGGAGGGAGGAATTCGAACAGGCGGATGGACGCCGGGCTGAAAAGCCCGGCTCACCGGCAGCCTGGAAAGGCTGCCCTACGCTTTTTGTGCGGTGCCCGCCCTGTTTTTCTCTCGCAGTTGGCCCGAAAAATGTTCTAATTTCAGGCGCGAAACCGTGCCTTTCACCGTTTCCTGGCTTTTCCAGGAAACCGACGTGGAGTCTCATTGAAAGGCGGTTCTACGAAAACCAGACGAACGTTTCATAGGCCAATGGATTCGAGCAAGACTGAGATTAAAGACAGCATGGTGGTCTGCCAGACCAGCCAGGGGGTCGAGTTGCGCGCCAGCCTGGTGCGGCTGACCCGCTTCTCGGTCGTGTTCGAAGTTTATAATCCCGCCAGTGTTCTGCGGCTTTCAGAAGTCCTGAGCGAATTTCGGATTATCGTTCAGGATCGCACCCTTTATTCCGGCCGTGCCGTGATCCGAAGCCTCATCAATTCCGGGCTGACGCTCGTGTGCGAAGTGTCGCTGGAGGAGGCGGCGTGGATGGATGTCGAGTTCACGCCGGGCAAGAGCAGCAACGGCGAGCTAGCCAAGGGCTTCGGCGACTTCATGAATGAGTGGCAGAAGCTCTACAAGGTCGGAGCTGATTACAAACTGATCATCGCGGACATGCAGAGCTTTTTTATGGACCTCCGCCTTTGGCTCGACCAGGTGGAGCTGACCATCCGTTCCGCGCCCTCGGGAGATCGCGGCCAACTCGAGCAGCACGCCGCCGACGAGGTGGCGAAACCCGTCGTTCCCTCCGTGAACGATCTGTTCGAAAAGTTTGAGTCCATTGCGGCCAGCTTGCCTGAAGAACTTCAGCCCGCGCACCGCAGCTACATGCGCCGTCAGCTTCATCCGTGGATTATGTGCGCCCCGTTTGCGCACCGGGCCTTCTTCAAACCGCTTGGCTACGCAGGCGATTATGAGTTGGTGAACATGATGGCCCGCAACCTCCACGAAGGCGGCTCGCTCTTCGCCAAAGTGGTCAATACCTGGTTCTTGCGCCAGCCTCCCGCTCAAGCCCATCGCAACCGGCTCCGTTACCTGGTCGAGAAGATGACCATTGAGGCCGCTCGGGCTAATGCTGCGGGACACGAGGCGCGCATTTTCAATGTGGCCTGCGGTCCCGCGCAGGAGGTGGGAATCTTCATGGCCGAGCAGGTGGTGAGTTCGCGATCTAAATTCACTCTGTTGGATTTCAATGAGGAGACCCTGCAATATACCCAATCCACATTGAACGAAGCCCGATCACGCCATGGCCGTTCGACTCAGCTTAATTATGTAAAAAAGTCCGTCCACCACATGCTAAAGGAGAGCGGACGGACCATCGAACGCGCGTATCAAAACCAATACGATTGCGTTTATTGCGCGGGTCTGTTCGATTACCTTTCAGAGCAGGTTTGCCAGCGGCTGATGACGC
The DNA here is from genome assembly GCA_003176045.1 of Verrucomicrobiota bacterium. Classification (GTDB taxonomy): domain Bacteria; phylum Verrucomicrobiota; class Verrucomicrobiia; order Limisphaerales; family UBA8199; genus PSRM01. The sequence goes on from PSRM01000009.1 coordinate 2,172, forward strand.
TCATGTACGATTGGCTGGCGCCCGGCGGATTGTTAGTTGCGACCAATGTCGAGCCCTCTAATCCGCTGCGTTATGGTATGGAGCATCTGCTCGATTGGCATCTGATTTACCGCACCGGACCGCAGATGCGGAACCTGAAACCGTCGCAGGCCGATCCGGATTCAGTCCTGGTGCATGCGGATGAGACGGGTGTGAACGTATTTCTCGAAGTAAGAAAGCCGAAGAATGGATAGTCTTGTCAAAAATGCGACTGCAGCCGGCGACGTCGGCCGGCGCCGACCTTTGGAGTGCGGCGACATGTCGCCGCTTTCACACACCGCGACATGTCGCGGTGTTCCAAAGCGCGGACATGTCCGCGCACTCCAAATCAATCCACGCCTCCATGCCTAGCACTGCCATAACAGCGCACCCTGATTTTCAGGCGGCATTCCTGGCCAATGAGCGGCAGGAACGCCTGAACACGGGCAAAGTGGCGTCCATCCTGGTGCTGGTGCTGATGCCCGCCGGCATCACGCTGGACAGAGTCGTTTACTCTGACCACCCGGATTTTCTGAGATCATTTCTGATCCTGCGCCTGGTTTGCTCCGTGCTCGCCGGCGTTCTTTGGTTCCTGCACACAACCGAATTCGGCCAAAAGCATTATCGGATGCTGGGTTTGCCGATTGCCCTTCTGCCGGCCTTTTTCATTTCATGCATGATCTACGCCACGCGTGACCCGGGCTCGCCTTATTATGCGGGCCTCAATCTGGTCATTTTGGCGGTGAGCGTAGTGGTCCACTGGAGCCTGAGCGAATCCCTGCTGGCCGCCGGCGGCATCCTGGTAATGTATTTCCTGGCGGCGTTCAGCCAGTCCGCGGCGGGGCATTTTCGCATCATCTTTAATAACACCTATTTTTTGATCGTCACCGGCGTCATCGTCGTTACGGGCAATTATTTTTTCAATCGCTTGCGTTTTCGCGAGTTCGCCCTCCGGTTTGAATTGGATCAAAACAAAAAAATCCTCGAAGCGAATAACGCCAAGCTGCGCGAGCTGGACCAAATGAAAGGCCGCTTTTTCGCCAACATCAGCCATGAATTGCGCACGCCCTTAACGCTGCTCATCGCTCCGCTCGAATCGCTCCTGCACCGGTTTAATTTCGATCAGGCCACCAAGGAACTGCTCGCCACAATGCACTCCAATTCGATGCGCTTGCTCAAACTCATCAACGAGCTGCTCGATCTGGTTCGCCTTGAGTCCGGCCAATTGCAGGTACGGCGCGAGCCCATCAACGTCGCCGAATTCGTCAAGGGCCTCATGAGCGGCGCGCGTCAGATGGCCGACGACAAGCGTATCCGGCTCGAAACGCAGGTAGATCCCGCCCTGGGCACCGTAATCGGTGACCGCGATAAACTGGAAAAGATTATATTAAACCTGGTGTTCAACGCTCTGAAGTTCACGCCCGCCGGAGGCAAAGTCGAATTGCGAACGGAAAAGCAATCCGATCAATTTGTTCTTATTGTGGCCGACACGGGTATGGGCATTTCGGCCAAAAACCTGCCGCAGATATTTCAGCGATTTTGGCAGGCGGACGATTCTTCCAGCCGAAAATACCAGGGCGTCGGTATCGGCCTCGCCCTGGTGCGGGAATTGGCCGAACTCCAGGGGGGCAAAGCCGAGGTCCAGAGTCAGGAAGGGAAGGGAACCACATTCACGATCCGGCTGCCGTATCAGAAAGCTGAGGAGTCCAAAGTCCAAAGTCCATCCTCCTTCGCTAAAGCTACGGCGGACGAGAAGTCCAAAGTCGAAGACCCCGACGCTCTGGCACCGCACGGAGACAGTCGGCTAAAGCCGGAACTACAAGATTCTGAGACGGTGGCTGGCGCCGAAGACAGTATCGCGGGCAAGGATGCCCGCGCTGCCGGGGGCGACAGTGGCTCGCGTGAGGAATGGCTTTCGAATTTGTATCGCCGCGCGCAGCTCTTCCCAGGCCATACCCCGGTACAGTCGTCATTGCGGCCCGTGGAAACTGGGCGGAACGGGCGGAATCGGCCGACCATCCTCATCGCGGACGACGAACCTGACATGCTGCGCTTCCTCAAGACCGAGTTGTCCCAGGATTACAATGTTCTGGAGGCCGTGGATGGCGCGCAGGCAGTCTCCAAGGCAAGCCAATTCCAGCCGGATATCATCCTGCTGGATATGATGATGCCCGAGAAAGATGGATTGCAGGCCTGCCGCGAAATCCGCGCCCACACGCCTACGCACAGCATCCCTATTGTGCTGCTGACCGCGCGGGCCGACGAAGAAACCAAGCTGGCTGCGCTCTCGGCCGGCGCCAGCGATTTTCTGACCAAGCCGTTTTCCACTACTGAAGTCCAGGTGCGAATCAAAAACCTTGTCCAGTCGCATCAGTATCAGCGCAAGATCTCCAAGCAAAATCAGGTGCTGGAATCTACGATTGAGCAGCTCAAAGAAACGGAAACACAACTCGTTCAATCGGAGAAGCTCGCCTCCCTGGGCCGAATGAGCGCGGGCATTATCCACGAGATCAATAATCCGTTGAATTTCGCTACCACCGGCCTGTTCACGCTTCGCAACAAAGGCAAATATCTCGCGGCCGAGCAGCAAGAGGAATACGCCGAAATCCTCAGAGATGTCGAAGACGGCATCAAGCGAGTCAAAACCATCGTGTCCGACCTGCGCATGTTCAGCCACCCGGATGTTGAAAGCCGCGACCAGGTCGAGATAGCCGAGGTTGTCGAGACCTCGTTGCGCTTTCTGAGCAACGAATGGAAGGACAAGGTGCGCATCGAGCAATCGCTGGCTGAGCACCAGACGATCTGGGCCAATAAGAACAAGCTTATCCACGTGCTTGTAAATCTGTTGCAGAACTCGCTCGACGCCATGAAGTCCAAGACCTACGATCAGGAAAAACCCGGCATCTGGATCGAAGGCCGCGTTGAACCGGGGAAAAGCCTGCTTATCGTGCGCGACAATGGCAAAGGCATTGATGCCGAGCATCTCGATAAAATTTTTGACCCGTTCTACACCACCAAAGACGTCGGGGAAGGTATGGGCCTGGGCCTGGCCATCTGCTACCGCATCATCCAGGACTGCGATGGCCGAATCTCCGTCCGCACCGAGCCCGGCAAATTCTGCGAGTTTACCATGGAATTCCCCGAAAAAGGGCAGCAGACTTCTTCCACCAGAACCGAAACTGAACATGAGCACATCGCTTCGCCCCATTCATCCACTAATCCACTAATCCATTAATCCATCAGCCCGTCCATGCACACACCATACGATTACCGGAAGTATGCGGTTCTCTACGTGGATGACGAAGAGAAGTCGCTCAAGTATTTCACGCGCGCCTTCGCCGACCAGTTTCGCATCTTCACTGCCCCCAATGCACAGGAAGGCCTGAAGCTCCTCGAGGAGCACAAAGATGAAATCGGCTTGCTCATGACCGATCAGCGGATGCCAGGCGAAAAAGGCATCTGGCTGCTTGAACGCGCCCGCCAACTGCGCCCGCGCATTATTCGCATCCTGGCCACTGCCTACTCGGACATGGAAGCAGCAATTGCCGCCGTCAACACCGGCGCCATCTACAAATACGTCACCAAACCCTGGGATCCGCCGCAGCTCGAAAACACGATCAAACGCGGGTTGGAATTCTTCATGGTCCAGCGTGAGCGCGATCAGTTGCTGCACGAAAAAATGTCCGTCCTGCACAACATGATGATCGCCGACCGCATCGTGAGCCTCGGTCTGCTCGCTGCCGGCCTGAGCCATCACATCCGCAATGCGCTCGTGGCCGTCAAAACTTTCCTCGACCTCGCCCCAGCCAAGATGGAAGAGGAGAAAATGGAAATTGATGGCCTCCGCAACCCGGATTTCTGGAAAGAATACTACCAGAACGTTCAGGGCCAGATCGGTAAAATCAATAACATGCTCAAGGACCTCTGGACGGCCTCAGAGAAACCCGCCTTCGATTTCGCCGATCGCGTTCAACTCAATGAAGTGGTCAGCCAAACCTTGGCCCAGCTCAAAGAGCCGCTGGCCGCAAAGAATATCCAGGTGGAGAACCAAATCCCCGACTCGCTCCCCGCCCTGAGCGTGGACAAACCGAAGTTCTACCGCTTGTTCGAATTGTTGTTCAAGGACGAGATCGCGAGTTTGCCCGCGGGAAGCCGCATCACGCTGACAGCCACTTCGAGCAACGGCTCACCTGAAAAAGCCGAAATCCAGGTCCGCCTCAGTGACAACGGACCCGGTCTGCCCAAAGAAGCCCTGCGCCTGATCTTCGACCCCTTCGTCGTGCGCAGCGACAGTCCCATGGAATACGGCATCCATCTCATGGCCTGCTACTTCATCGTCCATCATCATGGCGGGCGCATTGATGCTACCAGCGAGCAAGGGCAGGGGACAACCTTCACCATGCGGCTACCTCTTAACCCCGACAAAGTGTCTCCCGCCCGGGACGAAACCGAGTTCTTCCACAAAGTCCTCCTTAACGAGACCCTTTGGGAGAAGCTTATCACCAACGACTGAACTATCGGGTCAAATGCGGACGCGCCCCGTCCGTAATTCAAGCTTGCCGTCACTCCTCTTTGTGGTACACTTCTTAGAGTTATGAGCCTGGCACCGCCAGACCCGGGGACCACGGTTTTTCTGTGTTCGCACCGGGAAAGGAGCACAAGCTATCGGAACATCTAACCCAAACCTGGATGCGATAGAAAGTGAACATGAAAAACACCACGCTTGCACTGACCCTTACCTCCACACTTCTGCTATCGGCCAATTTTGTCCGAGCCCAAGTAACAAATCCGCCCCCGGCACCGCCGGTGGTCACTTGCCCGGACCCTGTCACTATCGAATGTACAAATCCCGCTGTGGTGACAGTAGGCGTCTCCGACGCAGATGGCGGAGCCTTAACTGTGATTTGGACCGTGAACGGAACCAGTGTCCTGACAAACACCGTTCCCGCAGGCACGCCGCCGTTATCCACAAATCTGACCTTTGTCGCTTCGTTGCCTTTGGGCACAAACAGCGTGAGCGTAACAGCCATTGATAATGGCACCAACTCAGCCTCCTGCGCCACGACGGTCACCGTGGTGGACACCATTCCGCCGACAATTGTGTCGGTTTCGGCCACGCCTAACGTTTTGTGGCCTCCGAATCACAAGTGGGTAACCATTCACGTCTCTGCTGTGGTCACAGATCCTTGTGATGCCACCACGTGGAAAATCATCAGCGTGGCCAGCAACGAAGCCGTCCTGGGCCACGGCTCAGGCCATACGTCTCCCGACTGGCTTATCACCGGCGATCATACCGTACAGGTTAGGTCTGAGCGCGCCGGCAACGATAAGAGTGGCAGAATTTATACCATCACCATTCAGGCTACAGATGTTTCGGGCAACGTTTCCGCGCCTGCTACTGTGACTGTTACGGTTCCGCATGACCACGGCCACCATAACGGCCAGGGTAATGGAAATGGGAATGGCAATGGCCATGGACATGGACATTGATAACGCGCAAACATCAGGCTCAGTGAAGGTCAGGAAAGGTTAAGTGGCAGGGCGTTCAAGAAAGGCAAAAAAGGAGCGCACAACTCTGTTGTGCGTGGCTGTTGGCTGCGTTTCCTCCAGGAGCCACGAACGACTCGCACAACAGAGTTGTGCGCTCCGATCTTGAACGCGCCCTGGGCGAAGTGGCGGCCTATGCCGTCAAGCTGAGCAAAACAGCCCTCCGCCATCTCCTGACTTGTCGAATCGCCGCCGGGCGCTAAATTTGGGTTGCGCCCGTATGGCGAACACAAAATCGACTCCAAATAGAGCCGTGACCGCGAGGGAGCGGCCAGAGGCGCGCGTGTGGCCAGAACAGATGGTATGCTCTCACACCGACCGCGAAGAAACACCGCATTTTGAGGCCGCGGGCGACAGGACCCATCGAACCGTAATCCGCGGTGCTGGACGCTACCTCACGGTCGCGGTTCTGCTGGGAGGCCTCGCCGCAATAGCGGCTCCTGCCAGTCCTTCCAACCAGATAGAATTCAACAAACAAATCCGGCCTATTCTCGCCGATAACTGCTACTTGTGCCACGGGCCGGATAAGGGCACACGCAAGGTCGGCCTGAGAATGGATAATCGCGACGCCGCGCTGCAAGGAGTCAAAGGCCGGCCAGCCATTGTACCGGGAAAGAGTGCCACCAGTGAGTTGGTCAAAAGGGTCATCAGCACCGATCCCGAGTATCGGATGCCTCACAAAGATTCGGGCAGGACGCTGACTCAACAGCAAATTTCACTCCTAAAGCAGTGGGTAGACCAGGGGGCCAAGTACGAGCCGCACTGGGCTTATACCCCTCCACGAAAAAAGACGCTTCCGGAGATTAAAAATGCTGCATGGGTGCGCAATCCGGTCGATGCATTCATCCTGTCGGAACTGGAGAAGCAGAGTTTGGGGCCTGCACCGCAAGCCGATCGGCGCACGCTCGTCCGGCGCTTGAGCCTGGATTTGCTCGGTTTGCCGCCCACTCCTGAAGACGTGGACGCGTTCGTGGCGGACAAATCGCCTGACGCATACGAACGGCTTGTAGATCGGCTGCTGGCTTCGCCTCATTTCGGCGAGCGGATGGCCGTGTATTGGCTGGACCTGGTGCGTTTCGCGGACACTGTTGGATATCACGGAGACCAGAACACCGACGTGTGGCCCTATCGCGATTATGTGATACGAGCCTTCAACGATAACATGCCTTTCGACCAGTTCACCCGCGAGCAGCTTGCGGGCGACCTCCTCCCGAACGCCAGCGTTCAGCAGCGCGTGGCCTCGGCCTACAATCGCCTCAACATGGTCACTCGCGAAGGCGGCGCCCAGGCGAAAGAATATCTCGCGAAATATGCCGCGGATCGTGTTCGCACGACTTCGAGCGTTTGGATGGCTACTACTCTCGGCTGCACTCAATGCCACGACCACAAATTTGATCCGTTCACTTCCCGCGATTTCTACAGCTTCGCCGCCTTCTTTGCCGATGTGGAAGAGCAGGGCGTCTATGAATCCAGCGGCTTTTACAGTGCGTTCCCGCCCGTCATTCGTGTGCCACAGAGCAAAACCGACGAAACCAAACTTGCCGACTTGGCCAGCGCCGAGTCTCAAGCAGCCAAAGAAGAAGCCACCGCACGCCAACTGAGCACCGCTCTTCATAGCAGCGTCAATAAAGGGGCGGGGACGGCCTTGTCTCCGCACTCTCAACACAAAATTGAAACAGGTGGGGACGAGGCCGTTCCCGCCCCTGTAGGCCCGGTGCCCTCACCGGGCGAAAAGGACGTGGCTCAAGCCCTGGGCCTAAGCGCGGAAGCCCTCACCAAAGCCCTGACCGAATGGGAGACCGCCACTCGCCCCCTCGCTCAGTCCGCCGAGGACAAAGAGGTCCCTCTGATCATCGAAGATGAGGTAAACGGCGGGAAGAAAGAGGGTGAATGGCGCCTGGTCGAAACAGCCGCTAGTAAGCCCACCCATAGCGGCAAACGTGTGCGCGAGCAGTCCTCCGATGGTCTGGTTCAGCATTTCGCCAATGAGTTCAAGAAGCCGCACAAAGTAAAAAAAGGAGAGCGCGTTTACGCCTATGTCTTTCTCGACCCGGAAAAGCTTCCGCAGACCCTCATGCTCCAATGCTTCTCCGGAGAACGTGGCTGGGAGCACAGGGCTTATTGGGGCAAGGACTTGATTCCCTTCGGGGCTGTCGGCACAGACCAACACAATCATCGGCATTTTGGAGATTTGCCATCTGCCGGAAAATGGGTCCGGCTGGAGGTTGATCTGGAAAAGGTTGGGCTTGGAGCCGGCAAAGAAATTCAAGGGCTCGCCTTTACCCAACACGGCGGCCGCGTCTGGTGGGATGAAGGGGGCGTGTTGTCGAAGAGCCCATTATCCGATGCGCTCATCGCGGTTTTCAAGAAGGATGCTTCCGAATGGACGGACAATGACCACAAAGAACTGCTCGCCGAATTCTTTGATGCGCGCGGTTTGAAGAAAGCAGAGGACAACCACGCAGCCGCACGCCGAGCCAAAGATGAGTTTGAGAAGAAACTTCCGCTCTGTGTGACTACAGAATCGGTGGCACCTCGCACGACTCACATTCTGCCGCGTGGCAACTGGATGGACGAGTCCGGCCCAATCGTGCAGCCGGCCACACCCGAATCCCTCAGAGCCGTCATGGTGCAAGGGAGCGCGGACAGCTTGTCCGCGCGAACAAATACAGTCCGCCAAACCCGCCTGGACCTGGCCAACTGGCTCGTCTCCCGCGACAACCCATTGACCGCCCGCGTCATGGTAAATCGCCTCTGGAAACTCTATTTCGGCACCGGCCTCTCTAAGGTACTCGACGACCTCGGCACTCGCGGCGAATGGCCGCAGTACGGCGACTTGCTCGACTGGCTGGCCGTGGAGTTCATGGACAGCCATTGGGATGTAAAGCACATGGTCCGGATCCTCGTAACTTCGTCGGCTTATATGCAGGATTCCAAACCGACAACAAAACTGAAGGAATTGGATCCATACAATCGACTTTATGCACGCCAATCGCGATGGCGGCTCGAAGCCGAGTTCGTGCGTGACAATGCCCTGGAGATCTGCGGACTGCTGAACACAAAAATCGGCGGACCCAGCGCTAAGCCGTATCAACCGTCCGACTACTACAAAGAGTTGAACTTCCCCAAGCGGACCTACACGCCCGACAAGGGCGAGGACCAGTACCGCCGCGGCCTTTACACGCACTGGCAGCGCACATTCCTGCACCCGAGTCTGGCCGCGTTCGACGCGCCATCACGAGAGGAGTGCACCGCGGAGCGCAACATTTCCAATTCGCCGCTCCAGGCGTTGGATTTGCTAAATGATCTCACCTATGTGGAAGCGTCGAGGGTCTTTGGCGAGCACATTATTGAGCAGGGCGGAGGGACCTTCGAGGAACGATTGCGATGGGCTTATCGCCGTGCCCTGGGCCGTGAACCGCGCGAAAATGAGCAAGAGACCATGAAGCAATTCTTCGAGCAGCAGTCTGCCCAGTTCAAAAGCGACCCTGATTCTGCAAGGGAATTAATACACACAGGCTATGCGCCGGTGCCGGAAAAATTGGACACGATCGAACTGGCGGCCTGGACCTCAGTGGCGCGCACGATTTTAAATCTGCACGAAACCATCACACGGTATTGAAATGAAGCCGCCATTAGCACGATGGGACTCGAACCTCGCGAAGCGTTTGGAGTGCGGCGCATTCCGCCGCTTTGGATTTTGCTCGGTCGTCGAATCAAAAGCGCCAGAGGACTGGCGCACTCCAAGACGCTTCGCGGCCTCGAACGCTGCTATTCTTTATGCATCCTGATTTCGAACAAACTTTGCGGGTCACCCGCCGCCAGTTCTTCGGCAGAACCGCCCGCGGCATTGGAGGTCTTGCGCTGGCCTCGCTGGTGAATCCGGCGCTGCTCCGCGCTGCCCAGGAAGGATCCGCCGGCACATTGCCCATCGCTCCCAAAGCGAGGCGCGTGATTTATCTCACCATGGCCGGCGGGCCGTCGCACCTGGAGACTTTCGACTACAAGCCCACCCTTGCGAAAATGGACGGGCAACCGATCCCTAAATCGCTCACCGATGGCCAACCGATTGCCCAGCTTCAAGGCGCAAAAGAATTGAAGTGCCTTGGCCCGCAGCACACATTCAGCCGCCACGGCGAGTCGCAACAGCAAATCAGCGAAATTCTGCCGCACATCAGCGGCATTGCCGACGAGATTTGCATCATCCGCTCGATGGTTACTGAGCAGATCAATCATGATCCCGCGCAAACCCTGATGAACACCGGCACCAGCATCTCGGGCCGGCCAAGCATCGGCTCATGGCTGAATTATGGGCTGGGCAGCGAAAACCAGAACCTGCCCGGTTTTGTCGTGCTAACGTCCGAGGGTGGCGGCCAGGGTCAGCCGATTTCCGCGCGGCAATGGGCCAGCGGCTTTTTGCCGAGCAAATATCAAGGCGTTAAATTCCAATCCTCGGGAGAACCGGTCATCTATGTGAGCAACCCGCCCGGTGTTTGCCGCCAATGCCAGTCCGAAGTGGTGAAATGTGTAAAGGAACTGGATCGCCAACTCGATGACGTGGTGGACGATCCTGAGATTGCCACACGCATCAGCCAATACGAATTGGCCTTTCGCATGCAATCCTCCGTGCCGGAGCTGACCGACTTTTCAGGTGAGCCGCAACACATCCTCGAAATGTACGGCACCAAAGGCGGTGACGGCACGTTTGCATCGAACTGCCTGCTGGCCCGCCGCCTGGCCGAACGAGGCGTCCGATTTGTCCAGGTCTATCACCGCGGCTGGGACCATCACGGAGGCGTGAAGCAGGGGACAAAAACGACCGCCGGTCTGGTGGACCGCGCCTCAGCCGCGCTCATCAAAGACCTCAAGCAACGTGGGATGCTCGATGAGACATTGGTGATTTGGGGCGGCGAATTCGGGCGCACTCCGATGGCCCAGGGCGATGGCCGCGATCATCATATCAAAGGCTTCACCATCTGGATGGCCGGTGGCGGCATTCGTGGCGGCGTGACTTACGGCGGCACCGACGATTTCGGTTACAACGCCGTCGAGAACATAGTGGACGTCCACGATTTCCACGCCACGCTCCTCTATCTCTTCGGTATAGATCACAAGAAGCTCACCTACCGATTCCAGGGCCGCGATTTTAGACTGACGGACGTGCATGGGAATGTGGTGAAGGCGGTGCTGGCCTAAGCCAGCGTGGAACGGCCCTATCGCGCGTGCCACAAGCTTTCGATGAACCTGACGACAGACTGAGGACACGAATTACACGAATTAACACGAATTCGTGCAAATTCGTGAAATTCGTGTCTTCCTTGTGGCTCATCGATGGGATTAGCCGCTGCTGACATTTGGTGTCTCCTAACGGAGCTTGCGATTTGGGTGGCGCCCTGTGAATCTAGCCGGAAATGGCACAAAAATCTTTCTGTCTTCAATTTTTCTGTCTTGTTCTGTTTCTTGCTTTATTCGCATCTCGGTTCCCGGGGTGCGGTCAAACCACAAACTCCATCACTCCTCAAACCGTCCTCGATGCCGAGAAATTGATCGGGCTGGATTTCTCGGCGGCGAAGATTGACATGATGCTCAAGGATTTGCAGGAGCAACGGGGGCGGTTCGATTCGCTTCACAAGCTGCCGCTCTCGAACAGCATTGTGCCCGCGATCCTTTTCAATCCGATTCCGGTAGGGATGAAGCTGGACTGCGCCCCACATAAATCGTCCTTCAGGCTGACGCCGGCCGGAAGGGTTAAGTTGCCTGCCAATTTAGATGATCTTGCGTTCTACTCAATAGGCGAACTGGCGACGCTCATTAAGTCACGGCAGATCACTTCCGAGAAACTGACGAGGTTCTATCTCGAACGCCTCAAGCGGTATGATCCGAAACTCGAATGTGTGGTCACACTCACGGAAGAACTGGCACTTCAACAAGCGCGCCGTGCGGACGCTGAACTGGCGGCAGGGAAATACCGAGGACCATTGCACGGTATTCCGTACGGCGCGAAGGATTTGCTGGCCACGAAGGGCATTCGCACGACGTGGGGAACGGCGCCATACACGAACCAGGTCTTTGATTTCGATGCCACGGTGATTAAGCGGCTTGAAGAGGCGGGCGCGGTGCTGGTCGCCAAGACCACTCTGGGCGAGTTGGCCATGGATGATACATGGTTCGGAGGCAAGACCCACAACCCGTGGAACCTCAAGGACGGGTCGAGCGGGTCCTCCGCGGGATCCTGCGCTGCTACTTCGGCGGGCTTGCTTCCATTCGCAATTGGCTCAGAAACCTATGGCTCAATTGTCTCGCCGTGCGACCGCTGCGGAGTTACTGGCCTGCGCCCGAGTTACGGACGTGTTAGCCGGACCGGCGCTATGGCACTGAGTTGGACGATGGATAAGATCGGCCCGATTTGCCACACGGTCGAGGATTGCGCCATTGTTTTTCACGCGATTTATGGGCCGGATGGCATTGACCAGACATTGTATGATTTGCCTTTCAGCTACGATTCGAGGATCAAGCTGAAGAAGCTGCGGATTGGGTATCTGAAAAAGGATTTCGATGGGGAGAAGGGCGAGCGCAAGGACAACGATGCGGCATCGCTTCAAAAGATGCGCGAGCTCGGCGCAGACCTGATCCCGATCGAGCTTCCTAAGTATCCACTTGGGAATATCTCCTTTGTATTGTCCACCGAAGCGGCTACTGCGTTTGATGACCTGACTCGAAGCGGGCGGGAGGATTGGATGAAACAGCAGGGAGCCGAAGCCTGGCCGAATGCTTTCCGCCAACGCCGCTTTGTGCCCGCGGTCGAGTACCTTCAGGCGCAACGCTTGCGGTACTTGTTGATCCAGGATACGGCGAAAGTTTTCGAGAAAGTGGATTTGTTTTTGGCCCCGTCTTTGGCCGGGCGCAGCTCGCTGCTGAGCAATCTTACGGGTCATCCTTGCGTAGTGGTGCCGAATGGGTTCTCAAAGGCGGGGACTCCGACGAGTATCTGTTTTATCGGAAAATTATTTGGGGAAGGGGAGTTGTTGGCCGCGGCGAAGCAGTATCAGGATGCGACGGATTTCCATTGGAAGCATCCGAGGCTGGATTGAGGAGCGCCGAATTCCATTTCGGCGCGTCACAGGCGCAAGCTCCTTCAAGCCGAAACGGAGTTCGGCACTCCGATCAGAGGGGTTTAATTCGTATATTCCGAAACGCGACGGGGTCGTTGTGGCCGGCGAAGCCGAAGTGGCCTGAGGTGCGGTCCTTGCCGGGATGCGGATGATCGTGCATGAATTCCTTCACGTTGGCCAGATCGCAGTCGAGGATAACGGTGCCATTCAGTTCCACTTTGATTTTTGAGCCTTGCACGGTTACTTCCTCAAAGTTCCATTGGCCGATTGCGCGTTGATAGCCTCGCGCGGCGGGGACCATGCCGTAGGCTGAGCCGTGGGCCTGGCGCGGATCTATTTTTTCGCCGGTGGCCTTTTCGTAATTGTCATCCAGCACCTGGACTTCGCACATGCCTTCGTAAGCGGTGTCGCCATGGCCGGGGTAGCGGATGGCCAAACCATTGTTGCCGCCGGGCGGCATTTTGAATTCCAAACGCGCGACGAAATCCGAGTACTCCCCGACCGTATATGGAGTGCCGCCTTTGTGCGGGCGGCATTGGATGGCGCCGTCCACGATTTCATAGTTGTCCGTTGGACCGGCCCAGCCGCTGAAATCGCGCCCGTTGAACACGGACTCGAATCCTTGTTCGCCGTGGCTGGCCAGGATTTTATTCGCCTCAGTGGCCTTGATTTGGCGGATGAAGATGTTGCGCCAGCGGATTTCGCCGCCGTGCGTTTGGAGTTCGATTGGGCCTTTTGGAGGGACAGGAACCGCTCGATCATAGTAGTTCTCCAGAAGCGCGTGGTCCACCACGAGTTTGTCATTGAGCCAGACGGTAACGCGCGCGCCCACCATGATGACGTGGAGCGAATTCCATTGTCCGAACGGCTTATCGGCGAGCACCAGCGGGTCTTTGCCGGGCGCGCCCGGACTGTTGTTCCAGAGCCCGCCTGAACCTTTGTCGGCGCCGAGCGGGAACTTGGCTTTCTCAGTGTAATCCCAGATTTGGACCTGGGGACAGCCTCTCAAATAGATGCCGGAATCGGCGAGAGGGACGGTTTTGTACTGAACGATTAGTTCGAAGTCACCGTAGTCTTTTTCGGTCGTGGCGTAAGCTCCTCGGCCGTCGTTGACCAGTTCCCCGTTCTCGACCTTCCAATGCTCGCGCATGGATTTGGTCCATTTCTCGATTTGGGCCTTACGCTCGGCCTCAGGCATTGCGAGCAACTTGCGATGGTCGTAAGTTTCTCCTCCTCGCCAACCCGTCAGGTCACGGCCGTTGAAGAGGGCGTCGAAGCCGGGAGGGGGGGCGAGGATGGGCACTGCGGCAACCACGGAGGCGCAAACACCAAACCGGATGAAAACACCAAACACCAAACACCAAACACCAGAGAAACACCAAGCTCCAAATTTCAAACCCAAACACGGAAGGTTTTTGAACCTTGGTGTTTGGAGTTTCTTTTGTGATTGGCGTTGGTTGTTAGGTGTTGATTTCATTGGTAGCGAGACTGTAGGCGAGAACTTGCGTGGTTTTTGGCAAACGAATAGGAACAAAACAGACTCGTAAACCTCATTCGTGTGCCCCTCATTCGTTTGCCAAAAGTGCAGGCCGCAAAGGGACTCCTTACGTCGTCCCCTACAGGTATCGCGGCGCTCGCTTAGGCCTCCCAACCCTTTCGGTTCACGCGTTTTACGAAGCGGGCGGCTCCGGGCACGTTTGGGGAGCGCATATTCGGGCCGTCCCATTCCATACGTACACCCTCACCTACACGCAAGGCGATGCAGCCGAGCAGAATAATCTCGGTTAGATAGGCGGCGATATCGAAATTGGAGTAGGACGGCGTGCCGTCCTTCATCATGCGGAACCATTCGCCCATGTGGTTCTCGCCCGGGCAACGCGGGATGGTTTGCGGCACCGCCTGGCAGGCCTCGATTTGTTTGCTGTCCACGAAGTCTTCCTTGCCTTTCATGCAGATCTTAAATGATTCGCCGTAATCGCTGGTCGAGAAGAGTTTGCCTTTTTCTCCGATGATAAGCGCGCCCGCGATCGGAAGGGTATCATAAGTGGCAATGACTTCCCGCACCGCTTCGATGGGGGGACGAATGGGCTTGATTGGGTCGTCCTTTGGATTGCCATCATACCACCAGAATTTGAGCGGAGGCATGTCTTCACGCGCGGGGAACTCAAATCGGGTGCGGGAGGTTTTCGGAAACGTTTCCGGGTACATCTTTGAGGCGATTTCGCACTCGACGACATTCGGGTAACCCAGTTTGAGCGCGCGGAAAGGCATATTAACGGTGTGGCAGGCCATGTCGCCAAGCGCGCCAGTGCCAAAGTCGTACCAGCCGCGCCATTTGAAGGGATGATAGACATCCTCCTTGAATGGGCGTTGTGCGGCTGGGCCAAGCCAGAGGTCCCAATTCAGCTTTGGCGGAATCTTGTCCTGCCCCTGCGGGCGATCGAGGCCTTGCGGCCAGATGGGGCGGTTGGTCCAAACGTGAAGCTCGAGAGGCTTGCCGATGACGCCTGCCTGCACCACTTCAACAGCGCGCCGCAAGCCGTCATGCGCGCTGCCCTGGTTGCCCATTTGCGTGGCGAGATTTTTTTCTTTCGCAAGCTGGCGCATGATCCTGGCCTCGCTCACCGTTTGGACAAGCGGCTTTTGGCAGAACACGTGCTTGCCCATCTTCATGGCGCGGATCGAGGCGATGCCATGATGGTGGTCGGGGGTCGAGACGGTGACGGCGTCAATCTCCGAGCCCATTTCATCGAGCATCTTGCGATAATCGGTGTAACGCTTGACGTTTGGGAATCTGTCCTTGAAGGTCGGCCCATCGCCCTCGCCTCTAACCCGTTTGTTAAGCCTGGTTTCGAGGTGGCGCTCGTCCACGTCGCAGATGGCAACAATGGTGCCGCCGTTTTTTGCGGCGTCACTGCTATCGCTGTCTCCCTTTCCGGTTACGCCAATGCAGGCGATATTGATGCGATCGTTGGCTCCGAGCACGTTTCCGACGTATGGAAAGGAGAGGGTCGCGCCAGCAACTACGGCCGTGCGGCCTAGAAACTGGCGGCGCGAGAAAAGATTGGATTTGTTAACCGGGAGGGAGGAATGATTTTGCATGTTAGGAATCTTACGTGTGGCAAATGTTTCCAAGTTTAGACGTGTATTTCAATAAGGAATTCGGGCTTTTTTGCGCGGAGCACAGCGTTTGCAGATTCCACCGTTCGCTAATTCGAATTTGAATCCCGTAGGGATGACAGGAAATAGCCCAGCGTTTCAATTTCAACGCTGGGTCGGCGCGCGCTTGAACGCCATGAGTCCCGTTAGGGACGGCAGAACCACTTCGTCTGTCGTCCCTGATGGGACTTATGGTGTTCAACCTCGCCTACCCAGCGTTGAAACGCTGGGCTATTATCTTTCGTCCCTCCGGGACTGAGGCCGGGCTGCATTTGAAGAATTGGTGGCTGCGTTGCGCCTAAAGAACTGTCGCTCGCACCTCAGTGGCGCGCGGTCCGAGATTGCCGTAGCGGTGGTAATCAATGCTGATGCTTTGCTCGCGCAAGTACCAGAGCAACTCCAGGCGGCCTTTGGCGGAGACTGGAGCATTCACCACTGCAATGCCTGCTTCCGCTGCAGCCTGAAGGATCTCAAGTGGCACGCGCTCGGCTGACGCGTATCGGATTCGATCCACACGACCCTCGCGGATGGCTTGGGCCAGATGCTCGTCGCTTTCTTCCACGAACTCGATGGCGCCGGCCCAGGATTGGGTTAGTTCTTCGAGTAATGCCACAGACAATCGCGCTTTACTCGCCGACGAGACGCCCGCGCTCCCAGCCGCCATACCGATAACGGCGCGGCTGCCGACCGTATGTGCAGCGCAGGCTCGCGCGAAGATTTCGAAGGGGGTGTCTTCGGGATGGATCCGAATATGGACTGAGTGGATCGGCAGGTAGCGGCGGAAGTTGTCCTGGCCGACAAGTTTGAAGTGGTCGTGTTCTTTTGCGAATTCCTCAAGATACCGCCTCTCGTAGCTGCTCGCGGCTTGAGTAATGCGCGCTGCTTCAGGATGAGCGCGGGAGCGTAGGCCTTCGCAGATCGCGACCAAGGCTTCGGATTTCGGGCTTCGGATTTCGGATTTCGGATTTCGGATTTCGGATTTCGGGATTGGGGCCTCCCCGAAATCCATAAACTGCGCCACATAATTCGGCCCGCCGGCTTTCATCGCCGGTCCGAACGAGGATTTTCCGAAACCGCCAAACGGCTGGCGCAAAACAATCGCGCCGGTGGTCACTCGATTGATGTAAAGGTTGCCCGCATTAATGTGGTTCTTCCAGTAGTCCCATTCGCGTTCATCAAGGCTTTCGAGCCCGCTGGTCAGTCCGTACCCAGTCTGGTTTACCAAAGCGACGGCTTCGCTCAATTTGTAAAAACGCATGACGGCCAGGACCGGGCCAAAGAATTCAGTCATGTGCGTGAAGCTGCCGGGCTGAACGCCATATTTAATCCCAGGCGTCCAGAGATTCGGATTCCCTTCGAGGGGCCGAGGCATGAGCGCCCATTCCTCGCCGGGTTCCAAGACCAGTAAGGCGGTCTCCAGGAAGCCGGTTGGCGGGCGGATCAGCGGGCCCATTTTGGTTTCGAGATCCCACGCGGAACCGACTTTCAGACTTTGGGCGGCTTCGCACAGCGCGCGTCGAAAGGCGGGATCATCGTAAACCTCGTCTTGAAGGAGAACGAGCGATGTGGCGGAGCATTTCTGGCCGGCGTGGCTGAAGGCGGAATGGATGATGTGCTTGATTGCCTGGTCGCGGTCCGAGAGGGCGGTTACGATTGTGGCATCCTTGCCGCCAGTTTCGGCAAAGAGCGGCAAGCGCGGGTTCGAGCGCAGCATGGCCAGGGCGGTTTCGGTGCCGCCGGTGAGGATGACGGCGCTCACGGGCACTCCCTTACGGTCGCGGCTCTGTTCAGCGGTGAGCGCGCGGCCTTCCTTGCTGCCGGAACAGGGCACAAACTGGAGCACCTTCTTCGATACGCCACCGCGCCAGAAGCATTTGCAAAGTTCCCAGGCGACAAGGACGGCGTCAGACGATGGTTTCAGTATGACTGTGTTGCCCGCGGCTAGAGCTGATGCAACCCCGCCAGCGGGAATGGAGATTGGAAAATTCCACGGAGAAATAACGACCACGACGCCTTTCGGTCGTGCTGCTAACTCGGGCATCTCCTGCCACCATCGAGCTGTATCGCGGTAGAATTCCACGAAATCCACTGCCTCGGAAACCTCCGGGTCGGATTCGGGCAAAGTTTTGCCGGCATTGGCCATGGCAGCGCCCATCAGGTCGGCGCGAGCTTTGCGGAACTCTTGCGCAACATTCCCAAGGACCTCAAAACGAGCGCTGGGCGACATGGAGCACCAGCCGTCCGGGTCGGCTGAGGCGCACTCGAGGGCGCGTGAGATCAGATCCTCGGTAGCTCGCGGATAGTTACCTACGATTACGCCTGGGCGGGAAGGGTCCAGGCAGGTTTGTCCGACTGGTCTGACCGTTTCCGAAGATCCCCTCACCCCGACCCTCTCCCCTTCGGCCCCTTCCCCCTGACGAAGTCCCGATGGCTCGGGATTACAGTCCGAGGGAGAAACCTCGGCCGCGGTTGGTGTTGCTTGGCGCAATGCACGGCTCTGGCGGTTGGGGTCTCCGAGTATAAAGATTTCCTCGCCTGCGATCACCAGAGGTATTTCGGTGGCCTTCTCACCAAAGCGAGTTTGCCATGCAGAGATGATCTGCTGGGCCCATTCGCCATTTTGAGGCAGCGTGAAGTCTGTATCCGGCTCGTTTTGCAAGTGTTGCCAGCCTTTTGAGACTGCCGCAGAGGAATGTGCAGGCGGCAAGAGGCGGTTCTGGGGTCGTCGTGGCGCATCACTCGTGTTGGGGATGGCCCGAAACGAGGCTACAAAACCAGCTTCAAGCTTCTGCCACTCGCTACTGCCTGTTTCAAGTTTGAAAGCGTGGCGCAGGAAATTGTCCGGCCCCGTATTTTCATCCAGCCGCCGAATGAGATAGCCAATGGCATTGACAAAGTTCTCCTTCGTACACGCTGGAGCGTAGAGCAGCATGTTAGGCCAAAGCTCGAATAGCGCGCGCCGCTGGTGATTGGCCATGCCTTCGAGCATCTCGAATTGCACTTTATCAAGCGCTTGCCGTTCGTGCGCCAGCACCAGTCCATAGGCCATGTCGAACAGATTGTGCGATGCCACACCAACACTCAGAGCAGTGATGTTCTCCAATTTCAACATCTCCTCTAACATCCGTTTGTAGTTCGCATCAGTTTCGAGCTTCGACTTGTAAGGCGCCTGTGGCCAGCCACGCACAGACGCTTCCATCCGCTCCATTTCCAGGTTCGCGCCTTTGACCAGTCGAATCGTGACCGGCGCGCCCCCTGAAGCAACGCGGCGCCGCGCCCATTCGGCCAAACCAACGAGGGTGCGGAAGGAATCCGGAATATAGCTTTGCAGGGCGATGCCCGCCTGCACATCCCGAAGCGCGGGCCGGTCCAAAGCCTTGGTGAACGCCTCGGCGGTCAAGTCCTTGTCGCGGTACTCTTCCATGTCCAAATAAACAAATTTGGGCACCGTCTCTCCGTTTGGCCGCGTGAAGCGAGCTCGATGCGCAGTCAGGAAAAGGCGTTCCAGCCGATCGCACAAAACCTCAATGGTCTCGGATCGCGCCAGCGGTGAAAGCTGCGAATACAGCGTCGAGATTTTGATTGAGACCACTTCGATTTCAGGCCATTGCAAACTTTGCAGGTATTGCTGCAGACGTCGCTCGGCCTCGGGCTCACTGAGGATTGCCTCGCCAAGGAAATTGACGTTCATGCGCAGGCCCTCACGTGTCCGTTCGGCCAGGTGCTGGCACAGCATCTCTCGTTCGCCCGGCAGAATGACATTGGCTGTTTCCTTGTGCATCTGCTCCTTCACCAGCGGAAGAGCAACACCCGGCAAGTAGCCGCCGAATGACTGGAAGCCTTTCATCAAGGCCCGGTCCAGCGGACTGAAGCAACGGGGCACGCCTTGCACGTCCAGGATGTGGATCAAATGCTCGACTGCGCGATGCGGGTCGCTGGTCCGGAACGCCTGATCGGTCATCTGGGCCAGGGTGGCTTTGTCGGACGGATTTTGAAGCATCCGATCCAGTTCGGCTTGCTGCCTTTTTTCCGGGGGAGTTTGGAGTTCGCTGGCGCGCTGTTGAAGGCGTCGGGCGACAAAAATGGCTTTTTGAACCAGGAGTGGAATGTCCGAATCGGGATCGAGCTTGAAATTCCCGAGCAGTCGGTCCAGGGCAGGGGAGGGTCCCCGGAGACCTTTTTCATTTAATCCAGGTCTTCGAGCAGAGGCGGTAGTGATGGTTGGCATATCTAGTTCCGATTCCGAAAATAGCTCCCATTTTGGTGTTGCGTCGGTCTGGTGAACAGGTATTTTATCCGGCTTAACTCTATTCGACTCTATTTTACGCCTTGAACGCCGAACTGACAAAAAAAGCCCTGGAGAAGGTTGGCAATCCCAACATTCTGGTCAATCTGATTTCACGTCGTGTGCGCCAGCTCAATGCCGGCTCCGGCGCTTTGAGCCGGCCATTGGTTTCCGAGACCTCAAACCTCGGCGCAGCGGATATCGCGTTGTTGGAGATCATTGAAGAGAAAATTGGCTTCGATATGCCGGAACCGGTCGAGTTGGTCCGGCCGACGGCCAAGCGGCGGAAGAAGCATTAAGGGGAGCGGAATTGGTTCGGCGGGCCTGTCCTTCTTAATCTTAATCTCAGGTGAGCGTACTGAGAAGATTTAGATTATGAGAAAGATTATGATTAAGAAGAGGGCGCGGACGAGGGCATTCGCGCCCCTAACTTACATGGCGGTGAAGCGGAATAAATTCCGCGCTCCTGGCGAACGCGCGGACGAGGCCGTCCGCGCCTCCGATCACAGCTCTGCCCACGAGAGGATCTTGAACGAGCCAGAGCCGCTGTTGGTACGGCCACAGTCGTAATGGAAAGCGAAGCCGCCCTGGCAAGAAAAGGTCTTTGCGGTGACAGCGCCATAGACGGCACCTTGCCCTGCGCCGTTTAGGTTGAGTTCCGGCCCATAGATGAAGCCAATGAAAGTTTCGCTGTTGTTCAGGGTCATGCTGGTGCATGTCGGAGTGCACCAGACCAGGAACTGGGGCGGCGTTGCGCCTGAGATGGTCGGGGAGAAATTCAGAGTAGGCGTGGAGATATAGAGGTTCAAAGTCGCGCCAGGGGCGAATACGATATTTCCGAGATTGACGCTGCCGGAAACACAAAGTTGGGAATTGCCTTGCACGTAAATGGAAGCCGCGCCTCCGCCCGCCGCCGTCAGTGAGGATGCGTTGTAATTGCCATTGAGCACGTAGGTATAGGTCGTTCCGCTGATGCTCCCGCCCGAGGGCGCTGAGGCCGAATTCAAATAGGAAGGCACAACGACGTCGGGTGCGGTATTTGTGAAATTGTAGAACGAGTGGCCGGTCTGGAGCCCTTTGTTGCCGCCGTTGACCCAGGCTGCATCTCCGATAGAAGAGTTGCCCTTATAGGTGAAAGTGCCGCCGGGTGGCACGGCAGCCGAGCCATAAACATTGGCGCCGCCACCCATGGCAAAGGCAGTGCCGGGCGGCGGCACGGTGACGTAAGCGTTAGCCGTCCTCTTGTTCACGTCATAACCGCCAACATTTGCCAGAGTACTGTAATTGGTAGTGGTGGTATCATAGCTGTCAACCACGAGATTTCCGCCGAAATTGACGCTGGTGGCTGCCAGGGCGATGGTTTGAAAAAGCGGCGGAGCTGTTTGTACGCTCATCTGCACAGCACGGCCAATGTACGACACCCCGCCCCGCCACGGGGCATATCCGGTGGAAGTGATGATTGCCTGGCTGAGAGCTGCGGAAGCGTAGTTCGAGATGGCAACGAAATAATAGCCGCCGCCAAACGTGCGGGCCCTGCTGTAAATGGAGCCGCTGTTTGTCCAACCGTCCGAGGCAAGGTTATTCGTGCTCTTGCAATGGGCCAGTGCTTCCTCCATCCCCGCCTCAGCAATAGGCAAAGCACTGTTCCAGGCCAGCGAGCGCATCACCGAGCGGCTCTGTCCCGAGGTCATGGACAAATAGCTGCCAAGGCAAACCACGCTGAGGATGCCGACGGTCATGAGGACCAGGAGCAGGGTGCTGCCTTGTTCTACGGTGGAGCGCGGACATACCTGTCCGCAGCAACGTCCGAACGCTCGGTGGCTGCGGATTTTTCGCGGTGCGCTTGAACGCCCCACGTTGCTGCGGACAGGAATGTCCGCGCTCCGGCGAGGACGTCCATTTTCGAATATCCAGGTGAGAGGGTTCATTGGTTGCGAATACTGACCAAACCGGATTTAAGGCTTTCCGACTGAGGCATGGTGGTCGCGGGAACAGTCGTCGAGCAGCTCCATTGGAAGCCGATCAATTTTACATTCGCCGCATTAGTAGCGGCTGGGAACGACTCGAACGTTGGAGATGCATTGGTTGGACGCTGATAGACACTGAATGAAAATGTCCCCGGAGTAATGTCCCGAAGCAAAATCCGCGAAATGCCGCCATTGGTGCGGACCAAAGTGTTTGACCCCGAGTAGTAAGTATAGCGCAAGTAGGATCCGTCCCCCGCGATAAGGTTTAGCTGGGTTGAACTATAGCTCACCACCTGCGACGCAGACCGGATGTCGCGCGTGAGCACATCGCTAGTGTAACGGTCCTGTTTGTTCAGATCGGTGTAACAGCCGAACGAAGCGAAACTGCGCGCAGACACCACGTAGAACGAGGCCACGAAACCGAGAATCAGGCTCCCTACCCCCACAGCCACCATCAATTCGACGAGTGTCGCGGCCATGGAATGGCGTGGTGCGTGGTGCGTGGTGCGTGGTGCGTGAACGCACCAGCGTCTGGTGACAAAGCCTGTAGGGCAGGCTTTCGAGTCTGCCGATTGCGGCGCTTTCCAGCGCCGCGAGCCTGGGAGGCAGTGGTTCAGGGGGCTGAAAAGCCCCCTGAACCGGCAGGCTCGAAAGCCTGCCCTACAAATGTGGACTTTGGCACCGGGCGTGTCTGTCAGGGCGGCCTTTTCGCCCCTCGCCCCTCGCTTAGTTTTTATATGTTTGAATTCCATACTGAGCAACCAGTGTGCTCATGTTTTGGCTGCAAGGGCGACCGCTGGAGCTCCAGTTGAGAGTGACAGTCACCAGGCGCAATTGGTTGCTGTAGGACGCACTAATGGGGGCATTGGTGACCAGGATGGTGCCGGAATATGTTACGCCTGGCCGGCTGGAGCCCGGGGAAAAGGAATCGGTGAAAGTGGCCGGAACAAAGCCGTTCGAACAGGTCCTGGACCATCCATACACGCGCAACAGCTCCAACTTCTGAAGCATAATCTGATCGGCGCGCTGGTTCTCCTGAGAGACTCGGATAACCCTGAAGCCAAACGTGTAGGCCGAGCAGAGCGACACCACCATAATCCCGAGGACCGAGCTGGCGATCAGGGTCTCGACTAGCGTAAATCCGCATTGCCTGTTCATATTCCGGGCTCTCATGTGTTCCTGGTTCAGGGCGAGTCCGCGATATTCGCAAGCCAATCCTGTGCCATTGGACGTGAAACGTGAAACGTGAAACGTGAAACGTGGCGCGTGTTGCGTATTGCGTGTTGCGTGTTGGCTATGGACCGTTGGGAAATGTGCAGCGCTATGTGAAACGTGAAACGTGAAACGTGAATTCACCAAGAGCGGCTCAGAGAAAAACGCTACAATATAGCAAAGGCTGTCCTGAATCGAGACAGACACCGAGCGTTTTGGTCATTCTTTTGCGCCACTTCGCTCTTTTCACGTTTCACGTTTTACCCCTCACGTTTCACGTTTCACGTTTCATGCCTCACGTTTCACGTTTCACGCTCGAATGGCACGGAAGCCGCTCGAAAGCGGGTGGCGAAAAGCCGAAATCATTACGTATGGACCATGTTTTAAAATCAGTCGAACCGGAGCCAAAAGATCCCCATTGGCAAAAAGAGATTAAACCGTTTCGGCCCGAAGAGGCGTCTGTGCTGAACAATAGCGAAGGAGCGGCCCAGGTAGGGCAGAGGCATAAGGTCCTTGTAGTGGACGATAACCCAATCGCGTTGTGGGTATTCGAACGGAAACTGCGCTCCAAAGGTTTCACCGTTGTGACCGCCAAAGATCCCGGGGCCGCTACCAGAGTGGCCAGGCAGGAGCAGGTGGATCTGATCATTCTCGACGTCAATTTCTGGATGAGCGACGACGTGGAAGCCAACAGCCGAATCCGCTGGGATGGCTTCACCGTCATGCAATGGCTGCGCAGGTTCCCGGAACTGGCGCACATTCCGGTCATCGTCGTCAGCGCCGACGAACCGGCGCGTTGCGAGAAAAAGGCGCTGGCCGCGGGCGCAGTGGCCTACTACCAAAAGCCCGTGGATTGCAACGAACTGATTGCCGCGATGATCCGAGCGCTGGAAAAGAACCTGGCGCCTCGGAGCGCCGCGTAGGCCGACCTGAAATGAGATGAGTAATTGGGTTAATGAAGTTAACTGAGTCAATTAAGTTACATGGTTACGTGGTTGCATAGTTTCAAGAGCGCTATTTTGCGTGTTTGCCTAATGGGTGCCGCTCTTAGCGCGGTCCTGAATAACGGTGGGTCTTCCATTGCGGCTGAGCCCGAGACGAGAGTGGCTGACACGGTGGCGATCGAGAAAACGGCTGCCGAACTGGAAGCCGCCATGACCAACCAGATGAACGCGTTGACTCAGGAACAACCGGCCAACGCATCCGCCGACAAGTATCATGTAAACATTCCGCTGGCATCCGGCGTGATCGTGCTTTCTATTATAGCCTTCCGTCTTATGGCGTCCCGTTTTGCCGGCAGTCTGGCGCAAAAGTTTGATCCCTGGGCCCCAAAGAGATCGGAGGACGATCCCGAGGCTGAGGAACGCGCGTTTTCAGAATTTGCCGAGAAATTCGCGAATGGACCGGCGGCGGCGTGCGCCTGCGCGTCTGATTCCAACGCCACCCACGAGATTGACACGGATATTTTCGGCCGGATTGATGCGACCGACAGGCTGGCTGAGCCCGCTCCAGTTCCTCGCATTGATCCGCTGCAAGAATTTCGACGGAACACTCCCAAGGAAATCGCAACGATGCGCTCGATCCTTTCCGGGCTCAGCTCGGCCGCCGATCCCGTGGCGAAGCAGAAAAGTCTCACCGAATTGGTCGGCGCAGTCGCCGTGCTGAAAGGCCAGGCGAGCAAGCCGCCGTTGCGTCCGTTCTGGCAAGTCTCAAGCGCCCTGGAGGGGTTGCTCGGACAGCTTGCGAAAAAACCTGCTGAGATAACGTCTTCGGCGCTAAGGACGATTGCAAACGCCCTCGATTTGCTTAATTCTCTGTGCCAGCCTGACATCAAACCCGAGCTCGCTACCGAGCCCGCCGTGCGTGTGCTTGCTGTGGACGACGATGCGGTCTGCCGCCACGCCATCTCCTTTGCGCTTCAAAAGGTGCTTAGTCCGCCCGACCTGGCTTCCGACGGCCAGGCCGCCCTGGCCCTTGCCTCCGAGCTGTCCTACGATGTCATCTTTTTGGACGTCGAGATGCCTGGAATGGATGGCTTCGAACTCTGCTCCCGGCTGCACGCCACGAATGCGAATAAAGCCACACCGGTGGTTTTCGTAACGCGCCACAGTGATTTTGATTCCCGCGCGAAGTCCTCCCTTAGCGGTGGCCGGGAATTGATTGGCAAGCCGTTCCTGACCTTCGAGATCGCGGTAAAAGCGCTGACGATGGTCATGCGGCGGCGCCTGCAAGCGAATGAGTGCGAGAAAATGGCGATTGGGGGGCAGGGAAGTCCGAAGCCCGCAATCCGAAGCCCGAAGAAGGCCGAAACGGCGAACAGCGCGGTCCCGTGCGCGTGAGGGGATGTGTAGGGGACGACGTAAGGAGTCCGCCCTTCCAAGATGCTTCGCGAGTGCGGAGCTATTGCAGTGCGCCAGTCCGCTGGCGTTTGGGCCGTCTGGGAACCAAAGCCAAAGCGGTAGAGGACTACCGCACTCCAAGACGCTTCGCGATTTCGTGACCCCGTCGTGCATATTCGGCTGCTTTCTATGATGCGGTCCAGGATTCGACAAAGTGGAGGACAAAGTGAAAGACAAAGTGGTCGTTTACCTTGGGTTGGCCCGCAGTTTGCTGCCAGGGAGTTAGCTATCAGACACTATGGCTCTGCCTTTTACAAACGGAAACGCAAAGAACCGCGACCAAATGGTGGCGATTGACTTGGGTGGGCGCACGACCAAAGCCGTTACCCTGCAACGCAAAGAGGACGGACTGGTCCTGTCCCGTTACGCCCTTCTGGACGCCCCCATCTATGAACGCAGTCCCTCCGCCGAGCTGATCGGCGAACATCTCAAGAGCGTCTGCCAGGTGCTCGAACCTAAATCCAAACTCGTGGCCCTGGCTTTGGGTGTCCATGATTCCATTACGCGCCACGCGGATTTGCCGCAGATCCCAGTGGGCGACATGCGCCAGATCCTGAAGAATAACCCCAAGAATTATCTTCAGCAGGATTTACCCGGCCATCTGTTCGATTGCTTTATCATTCCTCCGCGCCATTCGGCAAAAGCCGCTGACAAGCCCAAGGCCGCGCCCGGCAGCCCTAAGTATCGCGTGCTCGTCGTTGGCGCCAAGCGTCAGCTCGTTGATGATCTGCAAACCGCCGTCAAGAGCACGGGCCTTATTCCGGATCATATATTGCCGGGACTAGTCGGGCCGGTGAATGCTTTCGAGCGGGCGCTGCCGGAGGTCTTCGCAAAAGAATGTGTCGCTTTGGTGGACATCGGTTTCAAGAACACCACCATTTGTATTCTGCAGGAAGGGGAACTGGTGTTGAGCCGCGTGGTGGCCATCGGCGGCGATAAACTCACCGCCGGCCTGGCTGAGGCCATGGGCATCAGCTACGCCGAAGCCGAAGGCATCAAGGTCGGCATGCCTTCGGAGGTGCAAAGCCATCTCGAGGCCCTCGTCGCCCCCCTCGGGCGCGAGCTGCGCGCTTCCATTGATTTCTTCGAGCATCAGCAGGACAAGGCTGTGACGCAGGTTTTCCTGAGCGGTGGATCGGCCAAGTCCGAATTCATCGTGCAGGTGCTGCACAGCGAGTTGATGGTCGAGTGCAAGCCGTGGAACCCCGTGAGCTTCCTTAAGATGTCCCTCCCGCCACAGCAGGCAGCCGAGATTGACCAGGTCGGCCCGCAGCTCGCGGTGGCCGTTGGCGCCGCGCTGACCGCACTTACCCAATAAACGCTATGCCCATTCAAATTAATCTCTTAGCCGAAAGCCAGGCTCTGGAAGAATTGCGCCGTCGTGATCCCGTCAAACGCGCCATTTGGATCGGCCTTTGCCTGGTGGCCGTGATGTTGATCTGGAGCGGATACCTGCAACTCAAGACCGCCATCGCCCAGAAAGCCTTGAGCCGCGTCGAAAAGGACATCGCCACCCATGCAGCCGCTTTCCAGGTTGTACAGGAGAACCAAAAGAAGCTCGACGATGTGAGTTCGAAGCTTGGCAAGCTCCGCCAGTTGGCGACCAACCGTTTCCTCAACGGCACGGCGCTGAACGCTTTGCAGCAAACCACCGTGGACGATGTCCAACTCGTGCGCTTCAGGGTGGATCAGAAATATGAGTTTCTGGAAGCCACTAAAGCCAAGACGAACGCCGATGAGCGTGTCACCCCCGGCCGGCCGGCGAGCGCTACCGAGAAGATTATCCTCACGCTGGATGCCCGGGACACCAGCGCCAATCCTGGCGACCAGGTGAACAAGCTCAAGCAGTCGGTCGTGGACTCGGCGTACTTTAAGGAATCCTTCGGCAAGACCACCAACCAGGTGCGGCTAACGGACCTGCGACCGCCCCAGGTCGGGCCGGACGGCAAGCCGTTGGTGCTTTTTACACTCGAATGTCGGTTGCCAGAAAAGACCCGATAAGGCCAGAGGGGCAGACGAGACGCCTGCCCTACTATTGATTAATGAAAAACCTGCCCAAAGATAAAAAGAACCGGTTGATCGCGGTGGTGGCCATCACGGTCGTTGCCCTCGGAGGCATTTGGTACGGACCAATCCGGTTGCAACAGAAAAAGCTCGAGATCATTGCGGTTAAACGCGCGGCGGCTGAACGCAAACGTGACTTCATGCAGAAGACCATTCAAAGCGCCGGCCGCATCGAAACCAGCCTCGCCGACGCCAGCAAGAAGCTCAACGAGTTCGAAAGCGGCATGGCTTCCGGCGACCTTTATTCATGGGTGATCAACACCATTCGTGATTTCAAGTCGCCATATAAGGTCGAGATCCCGCAGTTCACCCAGATCGATGGCCCAAAGGATATGACGATGTTGCCAAATTTTCCTTATCAACAGGCCACGCTCACAGTGGCCGGCACGGCTTACTTTCATGATTTCGGACGGTTCGTTGCCGATTTTGAAAATCAGTTCCCTTATTTCCGGGTCCTGAACTTGAATCTCGAGCCGCTTTCGGGGGGCCCAACGGCTGTGGACCACGAAAAGCTTTCATTCAAAATGGATTTGTCGGTTCTGGTTAAACCGAATGCGTCCTAACAGCTTTCAAACCACGAATGGACACGAATGAACACGAATAGACAAACACCAAACACCAAACACCAAACACCAGAGAAACACCAATTCTCAAACACCAGGCGCACCGGCCGAGCACGATTGAAACTTGGTGTTTGGAGTTTTTTTGGAGTTTGGTGTTTGGTGTTTGGTGTTTGCGTATGTTCCGCGCAGGCCCAGTCGCCTAAGCCCGCGAAACCTGCCAACACGAACGCTGCCCCCGTAGCCGAGGTTGAGATTCCTCAGTCGCTGTTCACCATTCCGGCCACTGCAAAGGAAGGGCGAAATCCCTTCTTCCCGCGTTCGGCTGCCACTGCCCCAACCGCGCCGAAGATCACCATTTTCGACGGCTCCGGCCTGGTTCTGAACGGGCTCACCCCAAAACCCAAACTGGCCATGATCAACTCGCGCCCGTTCGAAATTGGCGAGGAAGGTGAAGTTAGGCTGCCTGGGGGAGCCAGGGTCCTTATTCGTTGCGAGGAAATCAAAGACGATTCGGCCACCATCCTTATCAACGGGATCACGCGCCGCGTCCTTCGCCTACGCTCGGGTATCTAGGGGTGCGAGAGGAGCGCCGAACTCCGTTTCGGCGCGCCGGGATCTCTGAATAGGGTCGCGCCGAAATGGAATTCGGCGCTCCGCAGCAGCCGTCACTCGTGCCGTTTGCCCTGTCTTTTTTGTTTCCAGTCTGGCTCGTATTTGGATTGGTCTGGAGTGCTTCATTTCTTCGCGTCTTCGTTGTTTTTTCCGTTTTCGTTTCTGCTCCTGTCCAAACGCAGGACAAAAAAGCAAGCACCGTCGCGTTTTGGAGCTTGGAGCCCATGATTTCTTTAGTGTTTGATGAGTTTCCCCCCCTTGGCACCCCGGTTGCTAAAAGCCCGCCAATGACATGTTCTGCCAGATCAATGGGAGCAACGACACCTCGTCCGCTCGGTTCCTTCCTGTCTCGAAGTAATTTTATGAAAAATGCGTTTATTGTGGCCACCCTCGCGGGCGTGGCGTTCATCACCGTGTCTGCCTGGGCCCAAAACGAATCGCCCGCCGGCGATTCCGCTGCGCCCCCGGCCTCCGCTTCCCCCAGCGCTGCGCCGGCTTCTGATTCCGCCAAGAGCGAGGAGGCGGCTCCGGCAAAACCCGAATCTGCGGATGCCACCCAGGGCGCCGCAAAAGCCGACGATAAAAGCGCGGATAAGTCTGCTCCGCCTGCTGATACTGCGGCAGCGACCCCGGCCAGTTCCACCCCCGCCCCTGCGAGTGAGGTGCCGGCCCCGACAACTCCCGCCCTCGCCGATGGCACCCCGAAGGCCGACAAAGTGAACGACAAGGTGGTAGCCAAGGCCGATGCGCCTGCTGGAACTGCCACGGCCCCGGCCACTGCGACCGTCGCGGCTGCCGATGCCGCTCCCGCCACCACGGCGACGGCTGCTCCGGCCACCGATAAACAGGGCAGTTCGACCAACGACTTGCCGCCGCCCGGAGCGATCGTGCCATTAGTGGTATTGGAAGACGTGTCGCTTACAGACGCCATTCGCTATCTCGCTCGCCAGGCGCGCATCAATTATATGCTCGATCCGAAGATCGCATTCGGCCAGCCCGGCCCGGACGGAAAAGCCGCGGCCCAACCGATGGTCGCCATTCGCTGGGAGAACGTGACCGCCGAACAGGCGCTTGCTGCTCTTCTTAATAATTACAATCTCCAGCTTACCGAAGACCCCAAGAGCAAGATCGCCCGGATCACCGTTAAAGACCCGGCCGCTCCGGATCCGCTCGTAACCAAAATTATCCAGCTCAAATACTCCAGCCCCTCAAATCTGCTGGTCAGCGTCCAGTCAGCACTTACCGATAAGCGCAGCAAAGTGGTCGCTGATGTGCGCACCAGCCAGCTAGTCCTGCTGGCTACTGACAAAGAATTGCAAGCGGTGGACGAGATGGTCGTGCGCCTGGATACGCAACCCAAACAAGTTCTCATCGAAGCCAAGCTGGTTGAAACCTCCATGAGCCCGAGCACCGTTAAGGGCCTCGATTGGTCCGGCACATTGCAGCATCAGAGTATTTCTGCCGGAAACAACCTGCAGTTCGGGCCGGTGCCGCAGAACAGCGCCAATCCGCCCCTCAGCACTCTGTTCCCGAAGTTGATGATGGATACTGCTCGCGGCTTCAGTCCCGCTACCGCGTTCCTCGATGCTGATGGCGTGAACGTTGTGTTGTCCTTCCTGAACCAGAACTCCGAAGCCCGCGTGCTTTCAGCCCCGCGCACCGTTACGCTCGACAATGAGCCGGCGACAATTTCTGTGACCCGCGTTACGCCGATCATCAACGTGACTGCCGGCACGGCCAATACCACCGGCGGTTCGCAGATCACTTATACCAACCTGGGCGTGATCCTGAATGTGGTTCCCCGCATCTCCGCTAATAACTTTGTGAATCTCAGGATCTTGCCGGAAGTCTCGCGCAAGTTCGACACAGTCTCCAAGGTCATCAACAGCGAGACCTTTCAGGCAGACGAATATGACGTGCGCAGGGTCAGCACCATGGTCATGATCCCCAGCGGCAACACCCTCGTCCTGGGCGGCATGGTCCAGGATGACGTGCGCGAGAGCCAGATCAAGGTCCCTGTGCTGGGCGACATCCCCGGCCTCGGCCTGTTGTTCCGCCAGGATTCCAAGTCCCGTCAGAAATCGAATTTGCTTATCTTCATCACGCCGACGATTGTCAAGGATGAAGACTTCCAGCCGACCAAGACGGATTTCCTGAGGAATCCCGTGCCCACAGGCGATAGCGTTGAAGGCGATTGGTCAGCCTGGGATTCGGGCAAGCCGAAGGATTGGAGCAAGAAGGGTTCTGCCAAGACGGCTGATAAGAAGGGCGACGCGGTGGCCGCATCGAGCAATGATGCAGACAACGACAGTGGTGCAGGCGTGTTTGCTCCCGTGCAGCAATAATGATCTGTTTGACCGGGTTGCCCGCCGGAGCCTCGGCGAAGGCGGGTCGCCCCGGTCTCCCACAACTACCTATCTGAAGTTTTATGAAGATTTTTGAAAACTGCAAATCGGGGATCAGGCTTGCCTCCGCGCTGTTTCTCGGCACCGCCCTTCTGTCCCAGGCGCAGAACTCGCCTGTGGGCTCGTGGGATTGCACCTTGAGCGGCCCGCGGGAAGGACTCGCATTCATCACCTTTACGACCAACAACGCCCTTTTCAACGGCACACCGGCCCCGGGCATCTTCACGTTCACCAACTTCCAGGTCATTCTTCCAAAAGCGGTGCCGGGACCTTCATCAGATCCCAGAACGACCGGTGATAATGGACGCGTCACAACGACCAATGCCTCCAGCTCCTCCGATGCCCTGTCCCGCATCTTCGGCGCGGGCGCGGTGGGCGGCACCTGGACTTATGATAGCCAGGGGCACATCATCGGCTCGTGGGTTGAATTGTCCGACGTCATCTGCACGACCAACGCGCTGGCGCTGTTCACCAACATGTTTACCTCGCCAACCTACTTTGCTATCACCAACATCGTCGGTTCGAACAACGAGTACTGTGTGACTCAGCCGATCGGAATTGATACCTCGGAAGGTTTCACCAACTACATCGAGCAACAAATCTGCTATACCAATTCAATTGGCTGCACCGCCACGACCAACGCCGTGAGCTTCACGGGCAAGGCCGCGACGGGCAAGCACATCAACCTGGTCACCTACAGCGGCGCCGGCAAAGTGACTTATCAGGGCACTCCTCCGGTGCTGCTAACGGATTTCAGCGGCTCTTACTACGCCACTAGAAAAGCTTCAGGCCAGCCATGGGGAATTGAGTTCTTCACGCTGACATCCACAAACGGTGTGGATGGGCCGGATCCATTGAATCATTTTTATTTCGTGCAGGGGGCTGGTCCCGCATACTCCTATGCCGGCTTAGGCCTGCTATCGGTTCGCAACCGGCTCGCTGTGGGTGCGCTCCTGAACGATGACATGACCATTCGAGCCATTGACGGATCTGTCAATAACCACAAGCTGACTGGCACGCTCAAAGGTGTCGAACAAAGCACATCCGATCAACCGCGGATCACCCTTTCCATTACGCATCAGTAAGGCAAAGTTCCCCTGGGAGCGCCGGCCTCTGGCCGGCGTTTTCCATGTACAGGTCCTGACTCGCCTCCACTTTGTCTTTCACTTTGTCTTTCACTTTGTCTGATGTATCCAGAGACAAAGTGAAAGACAAAGTGAAAGACAAAGTGCCCGCTGACGTTAGCGAGTATTAGTGGTTCAAGGCCTTCTTGAACGGCGGTTCCGCGCCGGTCCGTTTTCACGTTTCACGCGTCACCCTTTTCTCCGGCGATCCGCTCCAGATAATCAAAGGAATAAATCCCCGTCGCATGTCCATCCCGCCAAACGGGCTGAATCCCGTAACCGCCCACCACCTGAACCCGCGCTAGTTCGAAAGCTCCCGGCCCCAATGGCCGCGCGGGGTGCTTATAGAGGTTGCCCATCACATCCCGCTCGCCCTTGCACCCCGCACACGGGCAACTCCGGCGCAGTTTCTCCAAAGGGATGAAACTTTCCGTGCCACCTTCCCACTTGATGGCCAGTTCACGACCGATAGGCTGAATGTCGAGAGGGCGCATCTAGTAAAACATAGCCATTTGCGTCAGAAAGGAAAAGCGCCAGAGGACTGGCGCACTCCAAGACGCTCCGCGCGATCTTTGGCCAACGGAATGGCGAAGCTTTTGGAGTGCGCCAGTCCTCTGGCGCTTTTGACTTCGAGAGCAGCGGTCTCGGGTTCTGACCCCACCCTCATCACATCGATTTGGCTACAAAAGCTCCAGGACTTTCTGCAACTCCTCATCCGAATTATAAAAATGCGGCGAAAGCCGGATATATTTCTGACCTGCGCGGTCCACACGCAGCGAGGTGATGATGTTGGCATCGAGCAGCTTCTGGTGCAGGGCCGCAAGGTCCTTGCCCGCCTGATAAAATGACGTGATCCCGCTGCTATTCTCCGGCGGCGCCTGGTCGTGCAGAACAGACCAACCCTTCGCTTTGAGCGCAGGCACAAGCCACGCGCGTTTGCGCAATAGCTCGCGCCCGACCTCCTCCACGCCTAACTCGACCACCATTTGCATCGCAGCCACCAGACCTACCAGCCCCACCAAATTGTGCGTGCCCGCTTCGTATCGCGCTGCGCCCGCCCGCAGCACGATCTGCTCCTGGGCCACAAAATCCGGGCAACGAACATTGTGCCAGCCGTAAATCGGCGGATGTAGCTGCTCCTGGACTTCCTTGCGCACGTACATCAGCCCCGCGCCGCATGGGCCAAGCAGCCATTTGTGGGCGTCCGCAGCCAGAAAATCCACGTGCTCGGCTTCCATCCTAAAGGCGCCTACCGTCTGGATGGCGTCCACACAGAAAAGGATGTTCTTCTTGCGTAGCGCCTGCCCAATGGCAGAAACATCCGCTCGAAAACCGCTTATGAAATGGCATGAGGCCAACGCGACAAGCCGCGTATTTTCGTCGACCTGCCCTGCTACATCCTGCGGCCGAATCAACCCGAGGCCCCTCGTGTTCATCAGCCGCACCTGCACCCCTTGCTCGGCCAGCGCCATCCACGGATAGACGTTCGAAGGATAATCATCGAAGTAGATCAGGATGTTATCTCCGCGCCGAAACCTCAGCCCGCTTGCGATGTAGCTAAGCGCCAGCGAAGTTGGTCCCACGAACGCCACTTCCTCAGCGTCGCAATTCAGCAATTGCGCCCCCAGCTTGCGGCCTTCGCTCAATATCCCCGGATAAACAAATTTCTCCTGGTCGCCGCTCGTTGATTGCCGCGCATAAGCGGCCACTGCTTCGGCAACTCGCCGCGGCAGCGGACAATCACCTGCATGCGCCAGGAAGATCTTGTCCCGAGCCACAGGAAACTCCTCCCGGCGCAGCTCTTCGTTCTTCAGTATTTCAGTTACGGTCATGCTCCATTCCAATGTGAATGAGCGCAAAGAGTAGTGCCCATTGTGAAAGAAAAAAAGCCAAGATTAGTTTGAATTAACAGTGGCGGAATGCGCCGTACTCTCCAAACGCTGCGCGACTTCCGCGGCCCTCTTACTTCGCGGAGCCTTGGAGTGCGCGGTATCCCCGCGCTTTCGTTTTGCCGCCGCCAACGGGCTTCTTATTAACACCGTGGAATCGAGCCCGGTGCACGGATGGGGGGAGGGGGATCGGTCTGGGCGGCTGCTTTTCATAACGTATCCGCTCAGTGACGGCGGCTGGACGATAGGAGCGCCCAACTCTGTTGGGCGAGTCGAGCGCAGCTTGCCG
>PSRM01000043.1 GCA_003176045.1 Verrucomicrobiota bacterium
CGTCTTTTGAGGCACAGAGTTTCAGGGGGTTGGAAAACCCCCTGAACCGGCAGGCTGGAAAGCCTGCCCTACATTGCTGAGGATCTTCATTTTTTCTTCAACTCAAATTGCGCGCGTGCATTCCTCTTTACTCTTGTGTCATTGCGGGAGTTCTGGTTCCGTTCCCCTGCTGCCATCCCACAGCCGGAGAACTTCAACAACTTTGGGCTATAACTCCTTCCAATCCTCGGCGCTGCCGCGTTGGATGCAGTCCAGGTAGTTCAGCGCCGAGAACTGATCTGTGTTCCGGCTGCGAATCATCTATCCCACGACTATATTCACTAACCTCTTCGGCACCACGATGATTTTCCTGATCACCATACCATCGAGGAAGGGTTTGACCTTTTCGGCATTTTTGGCGGTGGTTTCCAACTCGGCTTGACTGACGTTGAGCGGCACACGAATAACATCGCGCAGCTTGCCGTTGACCTGGACCGGAATCTCGATCGTGTCTTCAATCAGAAGAGCGGGATCAAAGGAAGGCCAGGCAGCGTAGCTGATTGCGGATTTCGGATTGCGGATTTCGGATTGTCTGGCGTGCAGCTTGTGCCAGAGTTCTTCGGCTACATGCGGTGCAAAGGGTTGAAGAAGAATCAGGAACTCGCGCAGGACTTTAACCGGCTTCGTCTCCCAGGGCAGAGCTTCGTTGATGAAGACCATGAGGGCGGAAATCGCGGTGTTGAATCGCAGTCCATCGAGGTCTTCGGTGACTTTTTTGATGCAAGAGTGAAGCGTCTTGAGTTGCGCAGGCGTGGGGTCAGCATCCTGGATAGCGGGGCTAAGACGGATCTCGTCCAGGAATTGAGCGCTCTTGTCAGGTTCAGCGGTAGAGTTCTGCTCGAACTCCGTTTCGCTCTTTTCGTCCACGAACAAACGCCAGACGCGGCCCAGGAAACGGTAAACCCCCTCGACTCCTTTTGTGCTCCAGGGCTTGGTCATTTCCAACGGGCCCAGGAACATTTCGTAGAGGCGAAATGCGTCGGCGCCGAATTCCCTGAGGATTTCATCGGGATTGATAACGTTGCCCCGGGACTTTGACATCTTAAAGCTGCGAGCATCAACCATCACGTCCGGCCTGGCTTTCAGAACATAACGGTTCCCCCGAGGCTCGACTTGCTCATAAGCCACCTTTTCGCCTTTGAGGGTTGGACCTGCTTGAGAAGCCTCTGTCGGACTTTCGCGCCGGGCAGTAACGACACCCCCGGTAGCTGTAACGTCCAATTCGTCAACAGAAACATAATTTATTTCTCCGCCTTCACGCTCCTCGCTGAAAACAGAGAACTCGAGTTCTCCCAGAATCAGGCCCTGGTTGACAAGGCGGTGAAACGGCTCCGGCGTCGAGACCTGGCCGAGATCGAAGAGGATTTTGTGCCAGAAACGAGCGTAGAGAAGGTGCAGAACCGCGTGCTCGATTCCGCCGACGTAGAGATCGACACCCGGAGTAAGAGCCGAGTTTGCATCGGACCTTGGCGCGGCGCCCATCCAGTATTTTTCAGCGGCAGAACCGGCGAATCGTTGATCGTTCGTCGAATCCAGATAGCGCAAGTAATACCAGCAACTGCCCGCCCATTGAGGCATGGTATTGGTCTCGCGCTTCGAGCCGTCAGGCAGATTCACCCAATCGCTAGCACGGGCAAGCGGCGGCCGGCCGTCAGCAGTCGGCTTGTAATCGTCCAATCGAGGAGGTAAAAGGGGCAACTCGGATTCCGGCAACGCTTCGTGATATACCCGTCCAGCGGAATCTGTTTTCCAAATTATCGGGAACGGCTCGCCCCAATAACGCTGCCGGCTGAAGAGCCAGTCGCGCAGTTTGTAGTTGATCGCGCTGGCACCCAGGCTTTTCGCTTCGAGCCACGCTGTAATCTTGCGCTTGGCTTCCGGCGTTGGCAGGCCGTTCAGGGAAATTTCGGAATTTGCGGAGTTCACCGCAATGCCATCATCAACATAGCCTTGCCATTCTTTGCCCTCAGGCGGTTGCACAACTTGCACGATCGGCAAATTGAATTTTGTCGCGAACTCGAAGTCGCGAGTGTCGTGCCCGGGAACTGCCATGATCGCGCCCGTCCCGTACGTGGCGAGGACGTAATCAGCTATCCAAATCGGGATACGCTCCTGGTTGACGGGATTTAACGCATAAGCGCCCGTGAAAACGCCGGTCTTTTCTTTAGATTCCGTCCGCTCCTTATCCGATTTCTTGGCGACCATTGTTTTGTAAGCCTCGACCTCTGCTTGTTGTGGCTCGGTCGTGATCTGATCCACCAAACGGTGCTCAGGCGCTAGGACCATGTAAGTTGCTCCAAACAAAGTGTCCGGGCGTGTCGTGAAGACGCGAATGCGATTTTCCAAATTGGCAATTGGCAATTGGCGATTAGCAATTCCAAAATCCACTTCGGCCCCATCACTTCGCCCGATCCAATCGCGCTGCATTTCCTTGAGCGAGTCGCTCCACTCAATTGTGTTCAAATCGGCCAGAAGCCGCTCCGCATAGGCCGTAATCCGCAGCATCCACTGGCGCATCGGTTTGCGCACAACCGGGTGGCCGCCTTCTTTGCTCACCCCGTCCAGGACTTCCTCATTGGCCAGAACGGTGCCAAGTGTGTCGCACCACCAGACCGGAGCATCGCTCACGTAAGCCAAACGCAGCGAATCAATTGTGTTGCGCCGCCACCCATCGGATCGCCCTTTCGTATCAGTCCAACTCCGGTGAATCCCGCTAAGAAAGGAGTTACTTTTCCAGTGTTCAAGGTCTCGAGGTGCATCGGACAACGCGTCTTCAAGCAGCGCAATCGAAGTCGCTTTATTCCAGACCGGATCGAAATAGCTGTTATAAATCTGCAGGAAAATCCACTGCGTCCATTTAAAATAATTTGGATCGGTCGTATTGACCTCGCGGCTCCAATCGTAGCTGAACCCGAGCGATTTGATCTGCCGCTTGAACACAGAGATGTTTTGCTCGGTGGTCTCTCGCGGATGCTGGCCAGTCTTGATGGCGTATTGTTCAGCGGGCAAACCGAAAGCATCCCATCCCATCGGGTGCAGCACGTGCAGGCCTCGCGCGCGCTTGTAGCGGGCAAGGATGTCTGTGGCGGTGTAGCCCTCGGGATGACCCACGTGCAGACCGGCGCCCGACGGATATGGGAACATGTCCAGGATATAGAATTTCCTCACGTCCTCTGGCCGTGTGTGGGCATGACGCTGAGCGAACGGATGTTCCGCCGGAACTTTCTCACCGGGGTTCCAGGCACGAAAGGTCTGCTGCTCGTCCCAGTGACGTTGCCACTTGGGTTCGATCAGGTGGAATGGATATTGCCGCCGTCCAGACATGGCCGGGCAATATTGCGGAAACTAGAGCGGAACGCTATGAAATTTAACGCAAAGGCGCAAAGGCGCAGACGCAAAGAAATACTGAATGCAAACCGCGAATAAACGCGAATGGACGCGAATTATGTCATGAATTCGCGTTGATTCGCGTCCATTCGCGGTTGTCTTACGGTTCGGCTTTGGCCTTCAGTCCTTTAATCGGTTTGCCGTCTATGCCGACGATCCTGGCACAGGCAGCCCAACCGCCGCCGCCTTGAGTGATCTTGAGCATGAGAGCGTTCGCGCCTTCCTTCAAGTGAATCGGAGCTATATCTTCGTCGGCAGTCAGACCTCGATCAACGTTGTTGGCGTGGACCACGGCGCCGTTGAGCCATGCCTTTACTCCATCATCGCTACCCACCAGCAAGGCGGCATCACAATCCTTGGGCGACTCAATTTTGGTTTTCAGATACGCGGCGCAATTGGCATGGTCGGGGAAGAAGGACAGAAGATCAGCGGTTTTCCCCCGAGGAAATGGTTTCCATTGGACAGCAGCACCGGGCTTTTCAGGCGGGAAGGCAATGTCAAATATGGCCATCGCGCCCGTCACACCCGGCTGGTTGTAGGGGCCGGAAACAACCCAGTCTATGAGGAAGGGACCTTGGCCGCCCGGTTTGCCGCGGATGGCCCAGGCGCGCCGGGTGATCTCGGGTGTATTACACCGCGCCAATACCTGGCTGGCGGTTTCTTTGGCGAGGTCGGGATTTGTCTTGGAAATTGGCTCGGCAATAGTCAGAGCGGCCAGGCCGGCCTCATTGGCGAGATCCGGCTCGGAAAGATAGTCCATTACTTTTTTCAGCGCCTCCGGGGTAGGGATGTGGGCTAGTTGCGCAAGGGCCTGCTTCTTCTCTTCGGGCCGCTTGGACGCAGCGATGGCCTGGAGCAGCAAATCCAGCCGTTTGGCGGTATCGGCTTCGAGACCCGCAACACTGATGCAACCGCGCAAGGCGAGTACCTGGAGGCTTGGAGTTTGGGTGGTCTGAGCCATCGAAAGCAGATAAGAAGCCGGAGCCGCATTGGGCCATTGCGCGAGAACGCGCATGCCTTCCTTCGCGAGGTCAGAATTCTGATCACGCGTGGCAGCTTGCACGGCCTCGAGCACGGAAGGCGTGGGCAACTCGATTAGCACGGGCAAAACACGGGCACGTTCTGAAGGCTGCAATTTTGCCATAGGTCCGAGGATTATGCGGCCCGTCTGCTCTTTGTCCTGAGCGGCTTGGCAAACAGTCCTAAGGGCGGCCAGAGCAGCGTCACATTCGGCCTGAGACTTGGAATGGGCGGCCAGGTCAAGCAGCGGTACAGCCGTGCTCGGCGCGGCGACTTTTCGAAGCCCCTCGAGGGCCGCCAGGCGCACCGGCTCTGATTGATCGAAAGCGTTCTGAAGAAAGACCTTGGCCGCATCGCTGTCGCCACGGTCACCCAGCGCCCGCAGCAGTTCAACTCTCTCGGGCGGTTCTGCGATGGCTACCTGCTTGAGAACAGCCTGTTCTACTCCGTCCCCATGAATGCGCGCCAATGCATCGCGGGCGGCATCGCGCTCGGCGCCCGTGCTGACTGCTGCGGACTTGGCGAGCGTAGAAATGGACTTGGGATCGCCAAGGTCACCAAACGCGCTGTAAGCAGCGGTGCGGACACTCGGGTGATCGCTCTGGGAAGCCCTATTGACGGTATCAAGGACATCAGAACCTCCAAGCTTGACCCGCGCATCGAGCACCGCCAGTTGGGCATCGGCAGGCAGCTCGGGCCACTTCGCGAGGGCAGCTTTAACGACAGACTCGTCCTTGAGTTCGCGCAGCACTTGAAGGGCTGGCTTATGGAGAATCCGACCCGAGTTGCTCAACTCCAGAATCAAGGCGTTGGTACGAAAATGATAATCTGTTAGTACCAAGTCGCGCCAAGCGGCCACCAAGATGGGTTCCGGGCACTCGTCCCCGAAGCCCGGCGGGTAGCCGGCCGCCCGGACCAGAGCAGCATTACGCAGCAAACCATCGAATACCGCGCGCAAAGCATCGGCGGAAGCCGTACCGCGTGCCGCAAGCAGAGCATTGACGGCCTGCTTGCCGCCGATGCGGCCCAAGGCTGTCGCGGCCGAGGACGCAACTGCGGTGTTCGTATCAGAGAGGGCCTTGGTGAGAAGGGGAACTGCCTTTGCATCGTGCCGCCAGCCGAGCGAATCGATGATGCCGGCCTTAACAAGGCCGGAGGTTTTCGGGAGCGCCTCGCGTAGCGCTGTAACAGCCTCCGGGAAAGGCAGTCCTTCAAGAGCATAGCGTGCGACCTGCGCAGTGCGCTCCTGCTCAAGGAGTGGGGCAATAGCCGGCACGGCTTTGGCTGTGCCGTAGAGCCTCAGGTGCTGGCAAGCCGAGCATTTGTCCGGCACGCTTGCCGTGGGCGATTGAATGATGGCGATGAGCTTTTGTTCGTCAGCGGCGTAGAGGGAAGAAAATGCCAATGTAAGCAGAGCCGTCACCAAAGCCACGGCCACGCGTAACGTCCGCCGGAGATCGCGTAGCGATCCCATGAAAGTAGCCGTGGGCTTCAGCCCACGGGCAGCGATCTCGAAGGCAGGCCGCGTCGCGTAGCGACGCTTGAAAAGCTGCGCTCTCCAGAAACCGCAAAGTAGGACAGGCGTCCCGCCTGTCCCGAACGTGGTCGCGGAAAGAGGCAGGCCAGACGCCTGCCCTACTTTCGCGGCATTCTTGGTCGCAATACTCGTTTTAAAAAACGAGAACATTCTCGACAAAGTTCTCGACAAAGTTCTCGACAAAGTTTTCTGAGGTCTGGCTTTATCCGTGTTCATCCGTGTGAATCCGTGGTTTGAAAATCTTGTCCGCATCAGAGCCTCCATGGCGGTCTCGGCGTATATGCCAGCAACCGATTGGCTTGCTCATCCCCTGCAAACTCGGCTTTCACCGGGTCCCATTTGAGCGCGCGTTTGAGCACCAACGAAATGCCGCCAATTAAAACGGCGTTCATGGTGTAGAGGGCGGTGTCCGGATTGCAAATGGTCTGGCGGCGGGTGCGGATGCAATCGAGAAAATTTCCGGAGTGGCTGTTGCAGTGATAGACGCGCGCGTCATTCGGACGCAACGGTTCGGTGAGAATCTTCGCCGGATAAGAGACAATGTTCGAGCGGTCCACGGCAATGCGGCCCTCACTGCCAATAAAGCAAGCGCCGCCTTCTTCGCCTACCTTCTCGCCTGGATAGCCACTGGAGCGGACTACCACCCCGTTCGAGTATCGGTATCGAACTTCATTACCCTCAGGCCAAACCTCGATAGGCGCTTTCACGTCGGGATTGATCGTCCATTGGATGATGTCGTAGTGGTGCGGCGCCCAGTTGGTGTCGCCCACGATGCAGCCAGGAAGCTCCTGGCCGGTGTCACCGGCATACGGACGCCAGGAAAGCGGTCCAAGCCACATGTCCCAGTCCAATCCCTCGGGCACAGGAATGCTTTTGTCTGAAGTCCAGAAACTCGGCCAGAACGCTCCGGGCATGCGATAGGCATACACTTCTTTGAGCTGGCCGATGCGGCCATTGCGGACCAGTTCGCATGCAGTTCGGAATTTGCCGCCATACTCGGAGCGCTGTTGGGTGCCGGCCTGGTAGATGCGAGCGTAACGCTTGCTGGTCTCGACCATGTTGAGCCCCTCGCGCACGGTAATGGCGATTGGCTTTTCGCAATAAACATCCTTGCCCGCGCGCATTGCCATCGTGGCCAGCAACGCGGCCCAATGATAGGGCACCGCTATGAGCACAGCCTGGATGTCCTGCCTGGCCAGCAGCTTGCGGAAATCGTTGTAAGCCGCCACGCCCTGGTAATCCGCCTGGCCAAGCCTTTCGGCATAAACCTGGTTGCACCGTTTCTGGGCGCGCTCGCGCCGCTCTTTGCGCACGTCGCATACGGCCATCACCTGGACGTCCTCGCGCGCGACATAGCCGCCGGGCACGTAAGTCCAGGCCCCGCCCATCAGGTGGCCCCCGCCCTGGCCGCCGATGCCGATGAAACCCATGTTGATCCGTTCGCTAGGCGAAACGTTGCCGTTCCGGGCGAACACTGTGGACGGAACGAGCGTGGGAGCAGCCAGGGCAGCGCCGGCCAGAGTGGCGGTGCGGCGCAGGAATTGGCGGCGGGTGCTGACTGAAACGTGAAACGTGAAACGTGAAGGTTGTCGGACCGTCTGGGCTTTCATCTTAGACTGCGGCAATTTCGCAGGCCAGAGAATAAGAAGGCGGAATGGATCTGTCCATCTTCGGATTGTTTGGCGGACCGGTCAGACCAGAGCCAGTGACAAAGTCCCGCCAGTGTAGGGCAGGCTTTCCAGCCTGCCGGTTCAGGGGGCTTTTCAGCCCCCTGAACCACCGCTTTTCAGGCTCGCGGCGCTTGAAAGCGCCGCAACCGGCAGGCTGGAAAGCCTGCCCTACAGACCTTGTCTCTAGCCGTGCGGGTCAGAACGAGTTTTGCAGCCGGCGGATTCATCCCACGAATATGCCTGTTTATCCCATTCCACCCGGCGCTTGTCACATTCACGGCGTAATCCTTGTACTTAGCGAATAAATTCGCCTCAGCCTAAAAGCTATGAAACCTGAAGTGCTTACAAACTCTCAACTGGAAAGGATGCCTATGCAAAACCCACCACAACACGTTGCCGTTTGCCGCTTTATCCGAGCTAGTTCCAAACCGGCCCCTTACGTTTCACGTTTCACGTTTCACGTTTCACGCATCACGTTTCACGTTTCACGCATCACAATCGTTCTCCAAATCCTCCTCCTGGCCCTCTCGGCCCAGGCCAGCCCCCAAACCGATAACTGGCTCACCACTTACTCCAGCCGCTACGCCCGGATCTACACCAACTCGGCGATGCAATCCGCCGGCACCAGCCAGACAACGTGGAACAACGGCTCCCAATCCCAGACCACCCCTGCCTATTGCGGCATCCAGGAGATCTATTCCTCCACGAACTGGGTCTATGTCCGCAGCACCGGCCTGGCCAGTTACATTATGGGTCCGTGGTCCGTGGGTTTCCCGAACCTGCCGGCAAATCAAAAGACGCTTTACCGATTTCCGCTGTCCTGGACGGTTCCTACCATGAAGACATCAACTGGAGGGGGAACGATCGGGATTTTCGTGGACGGCGTGGCCATGTTCAATAGTTGGGACGCGTTCTACTGGAATGGCACCACGGAGACGAGTGGGGCTGGAACCGGTTACTGGAACCGGGATGCTTACGTGAACGAAGGCGCAACGTTTGACCCAGGGTATGCCCATCAGCAAAACACCGGCACATATCACTACCACGCCAACCCAATCGCGTTGCGCTATTTGCTCGGCGACCACGTGAATTACAACGCCACGAGCAAAACCTATAGTGAAGCCACAAACAATCCAAGCAAGCACTCTCCGCTGCTGGCTTTCGTAAGCGACGGCTTCCCGCTTTACGGGCCGTATGGCTATTCCAGCGCGTCCAATTCGGCCAGTGGGATTCGGCGGATGGTCTCCGGCTATGTCGTTCGCAATGGCCAATACGGCACAAGCAACCTGACGGCCAATGGACGCACGACCATACCGCAATGGGCCGTGCGCCTCTACACTAACGGCACGGCCTATCACTCCGGCCCGAACGTCAGTACGACCTA
This sequence comes from Verrucomicrobiota bacterium, assembly GCA_003176045.1. Classification (GTDB taxonomy): domain Bacteria; phylum Verrucomicrobiota; class Verrucomicrobiia; order Limisphaerales; family UBA8199; genus PSRM01. The sequence continues at coordinate 9,038 of PSRM01000043.1, forward strand.
CCCATTGGGCCGCTATATGGAGGACAACGATTACCTTGGGGATCACGGCTACACGCAAGGTGTGGATTTCGATTTGGACGAATACAACGGGCGCTGGTGCGTGACGCCCGAATATCCGACCGGCATCTATGCCTATTTCGTCGCGATCGCCGCGGATGGCACGCCAGTGTTCCCTTACAACATTGGCCGCGGCTATTACGGCAGCCCAACAGGAGGGACCGTCACTTCGATCGCACAGACCGTGGCGACAAACTACCTGGGTAACACCAACCTGGTGCAGTCGCTCAACAGTCCTGCGGTCAAGAACGGCTCCGTTACCCTGACTTGGAGTGCGATTGAAGGCGGCAGCTACCGAGTGGATGCGACCTCCGACTTTTCAGGGTGGACAAATGTTGCATCGGGCATTTCGCCGAATCAAAACGTGGGTAGCTACACGAATGTGACTGAACTGGATCATCGCTTTTATCGGGTGGTCCGGACGTCAGTTGCAAACTTCGATAGTGCTGGAACAACCACCTTCTCGGGTGGAGGCGCAACCTCATACGCCCCCGGCGGCAGCGCCAACCGCGGCACAACTGTGACCGTGACAATTACGCTTCCGACCACGCCACCCTGGCCACCTGCGAATGCGCCCATTTCAAGCGTAACGCTCGCCGGCAGCATCAGCGGAACAGGCATCTCTGATTCGACTCAAGGAACAGTCATTGCCACCTTCACGATCCCCTCTAATGCATCCACCGGTGCGCAAAGCATCGTGGTGGTGTTTAACAGCGGGCCCACTTACACCGTGTCGCCTTTCACGATCAATTGATTATGTTAGCCGCTCCCCACGCGGTGTCGTGGAAGCGACAATGAGTGAGTGATTTTTCTGGCAAGCTAAGAACAAACAAAACTACACCAAAAAACAAAACAAAAGTAATGCCTCAGCCATTGGCGGGGGCATTACAAACAGAAACCATGAAAGCATCAGTTAAACTTGCACTCGTGAGTTGGGTTGGGTTCGCGCTGGCGACTCTACCCAGTCTAAGTCAACCCGCTCAGGGCGGCCCTCCCGGTCCTGGCAACGCGGATATTACTGGTCCCGATGGCGGTCCGCCCGGGCCAGGTCCTGGAGGTCCCCAAAGCGGTGGTCCACAGAATTTCCGCCGCCCGCCAGGCGGAGCCCCGGGCCAACGGCTTGGCCAGGTTGTTCTCAGCCTGCTCGATAAGTACGACGCGAACAAAGACGGCGTTCTGGACCAAACGGAACTCGCCTCTCTGCGCCAGGACATCCAGGCGGGCAAAATTGCTCCGCCGGCTCGAAATCCAAATTCAGCAGGCGGACCACCCGGCCCGCGAAGCGCTCCCGGGCAGGCCGATGCTCCACCCGGTGCTAATCAACGCGGCCCAGGCCAACATGGCGGCCCGCCACCGTTGTCCGTCAAACAGATCCTGGCCAAATACGATGCAGACAACGATGGCAAACTGGATGAAACCGAACTGGCCGCTTTCCTCAAGGACGTGCATGCCCATCGTCCACCTCCGCCGCCAGGTTTCCCCGGAATGGGCGGGCCGCCCGGAGCTGACGGTCCCGGACAGAGCGGCCCACCTCCTGGCAATGGTCCTCCGGGCTTCGGCCCCCAAGACGGGCCGCCTCCGGGAGGTAGCCCGCCCGGTGGAGACGGTCCCCCCGGTCCGCCGCAGCAGTAGAAAAACACCGCTCGATTTCCGACTGCTCCTCAATGTAGCAGCCGAGGTAACGAGGCTCTGATCAATTTCGGATTTCGGATTTCGGATTTCGGATTTTGAAGAGCCTTACGTCGGCTGCTACACTTCGAAACCGAAAGCGGCGCATTCCGCCGCTTTCGTTTTCAATTACGGCCGCTCCGCCTCAATACGATAATAGCGGTTCTTATTCGTGCCTATAGCATCGGAGAACGTATTGGTCGTCAACGTGGGCGGTTCGTTTGTCTGCAAAGTTGTCCAGGAAATCGCGCCACTCAGGTTAGTAGCCCGCAGCAAATGCTGCCGGGCCTGGTTGCCGCCAGTCCAGGTGATATTGAATTGGTTGGAGACTACTTGCTTGTTCACGATTCGAAGCACAGAGGCGGCGTTGGTCGGGTTTGTGTCGGCGATGAATTCCTGAAGATTGCTGGCGCCGTCGCCGTCGGGGTCGGCATTGGGGTTTGTGCCGGTCAAATGGCCGAAGTAAGTCTGTTCCCACCAGTCAGGCAGCCCGTTGAGGTCGGTGTCCACAATTCGCTGGAGGTTTAGCCGTCCGCCGGTACGCACTTTGCCGGACAGGCCGGCCCTGGAGTCCACATTGTTGAGCACGCGCTGGATGCGCTGGGTGACGGTTTCGCTCGGGAAATTCATGGCCGCAAAAGCCACGGCTGCGGTCACATGTGGGGTGGCCATTGAAGTTCCATCGAGCAACTCATAGATGTTGGATGGATTTGTGAACGCCACCACGGTGCCGGCAGACGGCAGGGTCGCTTTGAGCGCCACGCCGTCGGTTTGCGAAAGCGAGATGGCCGGGATCCAACTGCCCGGGCTGCCCAACGTGCCGAGGAAATTGCCGCTAACATTGTTGTAAATAATCGCTGCTTTCGCGCCTGCTGCCTTGGCATTGACCACCTTATTGGAAAACGTCAACGTGCCGCGTTGGATGAGCGCGATGTTGCTGTTCACGCCGGACGGAAAATTCGTCGGATAACCCAGGCCGCAATCGTAAATCGTTCCGCTCAAGCCGGTGGTTGTGCCCGAATAAGTCAGGGCATTGGCGCTGTAGTTGGTCGCTCCATGCGTCACGTAAGCAGTGATCTGCGGCTGATTGGTGGGAACTGTGGAAAGGATATTCACGCCGGGCGCCGCCAGGTCAACGGTAGTGGCCCCGTAATTCGAGAAAACGGCGAGGGCGTCGTTTTGATCGCTCGCCGCCACCACAATCATGTTGGAAAGACGATAATTAGCCGGATAAGTCGGCGTTACGTCGTTGTTGTTAGTGTTGTTGCCCGCTGCCGCGCAGAAAATGATCCCAGCGTTGCCGGCAGATTGAATGGTCGAAGAAAGCGCGCTATCGAAACCTCCCCCGCCAAAAGACGCGTTTACGGCCACGATGTTCACTCCCCGTTGCTTCATCAACGTGGCGTATTGCAAAGCGGCGATGATTGCCGTATCCGCGAAGCTGCTGCCATCGTTCGAAGCCTTCAGCCCCATGATTTTAGCCTGGTAGTTGACACCGATAACTCCAAGTTGGTTATTGCCTGCCGCAGCGATCGTTCCCGAGACATGGGTGCCGTGGAGCCCGGAGTCCTGCGGGTCGCCCGTGTTGTCGGCGAAATCAAAGCCGTAATAGTCATCCACGTACCCATTGTGATCGTCATCAATGCCGTTATTGGGGATTTCGCCGGGATTCGTCCACATATTGGCTGCCAGATCGGGATGGTGATAATCCACGCCGGTATCAATAACCCCCACCACTACATTGGTGGCCGAAGGCCGGGCCAGTCCCCACGCCGCCAAAAACTTGATATCGTCGCCCGAAGTACCGGACAGGCCATTCACTTCCTGCCCAGTATTATTCAGGCTCCAAAGCTGAGGGAAAGACGTGTCGTTTGGTGGCTGCCCGTCAGCCCATCGGATGTAATTCGGCTCGACTATCTCGACCGCCGGCTCGCGCTGAAGTTCCCCAATCAGTTGCTCTGTGGATTTTCCAGCCCCGCGCAGCAAGACTGTCTGGCGATGCCGCCATTCTGAAAGCGGCCCGAAATGTTGTCCGACGGTCAGAGAATGCCCTGCCGCAATGCCTTTGGCCGCGATGAAATCGAAAGGTTCCTTAAATGTGACGATGACCTCGCCCTCCGCGTAAGCCGGACTGGTGGGCGAGGCCTCGATTCGAGATTGCCCGCCTGCCAGGCAAATTGACAGGGCGGCAAGGTAGAACTTGAAGGGTGAAAAGCACTTGGAGGCTCTGCTGAAGGCAGCGCGCAGCACAACAACAATTCTCATTCGCATCAGATTGACCGTCTTACTCTACGAGCAAGGCTTGTTCCAAAAACTGCGGAAGGTGGGTTAAAATGGCGCCTTCGCTCACGATCAAGGTTGCGCCGGCGTCTTTGGCCTCGTTTTGCAGAGCAGTCGCGCCATCCGAACTGAAAGCAATTACCGGCAAGTGACTTGTGGCTGAAGTCTTCTTGAGGAGCGCGATGGCGGCACAAACATTGCCAGTGGATTCCAGGTCGGCCAGGACGAGCATCGGACCAGCCTGTTGCGCAGTTTCTACCAGAGTCGCAGGGTCCGACACAACCTGAACTCTGTAGTTCAGGTCCTGCAGGCGATTCACGAGTTGGGTTCCCGGCAAAAGCTTTTCGTAAAGAACCAGCGCCAATGGTTGTGTCATGCTCGCATGAGTGTGGCGGAATGGAGAACGTTTGGCAAATAAAGACAGGCGCCGCGGTGCATATCACGGTTGGTTAGGTTTCGACAATGGGAAGAGTAGCGCAGGTTTCCAACCTGCTGTATCGCCGATTTCCAATCGGCAGAGCGTTCGGGCACCTCGCAGGCTGGAAGCACTGCGATACAGCAGATTGGAAATCTGCGCTACATCCCTGGAGTGCGATTAGCCTTTGCCAAGCACCTCAATGATTGCCGAACGCAACGCCTCCACCATGCGTGCCACCTGTGCGGCGGTTGTGCAGTAGGGAGGCATGAGCACCACCACGTTCCCTATCGGCCGGGTCAGCACGCCGCGTTTCGCCATGGCTTCGCAAACCCGAACGCCGGCTTGCTCCTTTAAATCGAACGACTCGCGGGTGTGCCAATCTCTGACCAATTCGACGCCCGCGATCAATCCGACCTGCCGAATGTCGCCGACGTTCGGCACCGACCAGAGAGTGTCTAGTTCTGCACGGAGGGATTCTTCGAGACGTTCTCGGGCCTGGATGGAGGCAGAACTCTCAAGCACATCCAGACTCGCGATCGCCGCAGCAGCTCCGATTTGGTTGGCGGTGAAACTGTGGCCGTGGAAGAAGGTCTTGAACTTGTCGTATTCGCCGAGGAATGTATCGAATATCGCCTGAGTCGTTAGTGTGGCACCCATTGGCAGGTAACCGCCCGTGAGCCCCTTGGCGAGAGCGAGGAGGTCGGGTTGGGCACCTTCGTGGTGGCAGGCGAATAGAGGCTGTGAAACGTGAAACGTGAAACGTGAATTCTCGTTGGCGCCGCATGATGATCTCAAGCATCCAACTTCCTTGGAGCTTGGAGTTTGGACCGTTTTTGATGGTTGGTGTTTGGTGTTTGGTGTTTGGTGTTTGTCGCCTGGTGTTTGGTGTTTGGTGTTTGGTGTTTGTCGCCCCGTTCTTCCAAACCCGCTCATCACCTCATCGGCCACGAGCAATGCTCCGTGGCTCCGGGCGATTTCGGTAACCTGCCGCAGCCAGCCGGAGGGCTGCGGGATCATGCCGGCGGCACCCTGGATTAGTGGTTCGAAGATGAACGCTGCGTAGCCATCGCCACGCTCCTTTTTTGCGGTGAATTTCTGTTCGACCTTGCTGACACATTCCCAATTGCACTTGCGATACGAACGCGCGTCGGCGCGCTCCGGTTTGGCGCGATTGAACGGACACCGGTAGCAGTAAGGTGCCATGACTTCGTCGGTCTTGAAAAGCAAAGAGGAGTAGGTTTTGTGAAACAAACCACTGTGGCCCAGGGACATCGCGCCCACTGTATCTCCATGATAAGCCCGGCTTAGGGAAAGAAACCTGGGCTCGCGGCTCATGCCGGTGCGACGGGCGAACTCAAACGCGAGCTTGAGCGCAACCTCCATGGCGGTGGAACCATCGTCAGAAAAGAAGACTTTGGAGAGTTGGGTTTGCGCAGGTGCTCCCGCAAGCTTTTCAGCCGTCCCTTCGGGACGGGTTCCCAGGCGGCGACCGTTCCCAACGTTAAAACGTTGGGCTATTGTCAGGCGTCCCTCCGGGACAAGAGCAGGCGCGCGGCTTGGGGGAGACTTATTGGCAGCATGGATCAACCGTTCGGCGAGAAGACTGGCTGGTTCGTTAGCCAATCCCAGCGCGGAGCTGTGGGCAATTTTCGCTAGCTGCTGGCGGATTGCCGTGTTGATCTTTGGATGATTATGTCCGTGGAGGTTCGTCCAAATCGAGGAGTTGCCGTCCAGGTATTCGCGACCCCGACTATCGCGCAGTAGGCTCCCCTGCCCCTCCACGATGATGATGGGCTCACGCCTCAACCAACCCCGCATCTGGGTGAATGGATGCCAAACGTAACGATGGTCCAAAGCGGCAAGGTTGCGTGCGGACGACCGCTTGGTGCTTTCTGATTTGCAATTTGCGGTTTTCAAATCTCAAAGGATTTGGTGCTGCCGTTGCATAGTCCCACAGGGACGGCAGATAATAGCCCAGCGTTTCTAACGCTGGGTTTGTGCCGCGGCGCGCAATAAGTCCCGCAGGGACGGCAGAGCGAAGGCCCTTTTCTGTCGTCCCTACAGGACTTTGCGCCCTCGCGAATCCCAATCCCAGCGTTGAAACGCTGGGCTATTTTCTTTCATTCCTGCGGGATTTAGAAGCTCAACTTTCTCAAAGCGGCAATTAATGCATCCACGTCCCCCACGGTGTGCCCGGCCGTCATTGTAATGCGCAAACGCGCCTTGCCGCGAGCCACGGTTGGAAACCGGATCGCCGGGATGAAAAGGCCTTGCTCCCGAAGCGAGGCGGCTGCCGCCACCGCTTTGCTTTCATGTCCGATTTGAATCGGAATGATAGGACTCCGCACTTGCGGCTTGCCTGAGTGAAGGGCTGAAGCCAGCCGCTCAACTCGTTCCCAAAGAACGCGTCGCCTCTTTTCACCATCATCCGTTTGGATGAACTTCACACCCGCTACGGCAGCAGCCGCAGCGGCCGGGACCGGCGCGGTGGAAAAAATGAAGCTCCGCGCGCGATTGATTAAAAACGTGATGAGCTTCTCCGAACCGGCTATGTAGCCGCCGGAAGCTCCGATCGCTTTGCCGAGCGTGCCCATTTGGATTTCTATTTGATCCGCCACCCCGCTTTCCTCAGCCAACCCGCTACGATTTGCGCCGTAAAGCCCTGTCGCATGCGCCTCATCCACCATCAACCACGCGCCATACTTCTCCTTCAAATCCACGATCTCACGAAGCGGAGCGGCATCACCATCCATCGAAAACACACTCTCCGTAACGATCAATATCCTCGGCCGCTGACCAGGATGAGACAAATGGGCGACGGCGTTGTCAGGCTTTGGATTTTGGACTTTGGACTTTGGACCTTCGACTTTGAACTTTGGACCTTCGACTTTGGACCTTTGACTTTGGACTTTGGACTTTGGACTTTGGACTTCATCGGCGTACCGCAGCACCCGTTCAAGCTCATTGAGGTCATTGTGCCGAAACACCCGCAAGGTCGCGCCACTAAGTCGCGCGGCATCAATGATGCAGGCATGCACCAATCGGTCCACCAGGATCGTGTCTCCTTTGCCCACCAGAGCGCAGATTACGCCCTGCGCAGCGGCGTAGCCTGTTGAAAAGCTCAAGGCGGCCTGCGTGTCTTTGAATTCGGCCAATGTCTGCTCCAACTCATGATGAGGGCTCAAGGAACCGCAGATCAGACGCGAGGCGCCCGCTCCCGCCCCGTAACGCTCGACCGCCCGAATCGCCGCTTCTTTTAAGACCGGATCGTTCGCCAGGCCCAAATAGTCGTTGGAGGAGAAATTTAGAAACTCTTTCCCGCCGATACCAATGCGCGAAGACTGCGGGGAGTCAATGCGGCGCAGCTCTCGGTAGAGGCCTTGGTCCCGGATCCGGGAAATGGATTCTTCCAAGTCCATCTCGAAACGACTCAACGCGCGGCGAGCCAGATTCTGCTTTGATGCAGTGCCACTAAGGTTTTGCCGCTCGTGATTCATCACATTCGTTCGCTAAATGTTGCGAGATTCACTCCGCGCGCCGGGTGAGGGCACCCGGCCTACATGTCCACAATGCTGAGCCTGTAGGCCGGGTGCCCTCACCCGGCGCTTTGGGGATGTGCTCACGGCAGGTAATGGTACCTTCGGATTGGTCAGACTTAATCAACATGGCTTCACCACCCATTTCCCTCCAATCATACTCGCGCTCACGTCGCCATGGTGCTCGAGAACGCTCTCATAGACTTGTTTGCCGTCATAGGGCACGGCGATCAAATCTGCGAACGCCCCAACCGCAATCTCCCCGATCTTTCCCCGCATGCCGAGCGCGCGGGCTCCATGACGCGTGGCCATCAGCAGGATTGACCGCGGCGACAAGCCCCGCTCCCGCGCCGAAAGGCAGCGCATCTCTTCGAACATATCCAACTCGACTGTTTGCCGCCGAGGCCTCATTGTCGTTGCCAGACTATCGGTGCCGAGGCAAATGTTCGCGCCTGCCCGGGCCAGTCGCCTGAGCGGAAAAGGTTCGTGCCCGAAAAATGAATGACTGCGGGCACAATGCACCACGTTGACGCGCCGTTCGCCTAACAAAGCCGCGTCCCTTCGTGCAAGGTAATTCGCATGAATGGCCAGCAACCGCTCGCTAAGGACCCCGCACTTTTCCAGGTGCTGCACGGGGGAACGGTGGCCGCAATCAGCCATGTCCCGCCCGCTACGCTCCAGCCAGCGAAACATGTCTCCCCGGCCCCTGGCAAACATCTCGAGTTCGGTTTCCGATTCCGCGACGTGAACTGCCATCCGCAGATCATAGCGTTGCGCCGCTTCGGCGCTGAGCCTCAATAACTCCGGCAAAGTGGAATACGACGCGTGCGGCGACAAACCCACTCCGCGCGAGCGGGGCAAAGACCGCACTTTTTGCAGGGCTTCATCCAAAATTACCTGTGGCGGGCGGCGTCCTGTGAGCCCGATCATTTCCAGGAATGAAAACACGCGAAGCGGTGTTTTGCGCCAGATGCGCGGCAATAGTTCGGGGACAGCCTCGATGTCCGCAACCGATGTCGTGCCTGTCCGCGCGAGCATGTCCGCTCCAGAAACCCACGAAGCGCGGTAATCGGCAAGCTCCCATTCGGACTTGGTGGTTGTTATGAGCTTTAGCCAATCGCTGAACAGTTTTGGCCGTGTGAACATCCCGGCCATGTGTGTGTAATCTAGATGACAGTGAGCGTTGACCAAGCCGGGCAACAAAACTACCTTACCTAGATCCACCACCTCCGCGCTTTGCCTGCTGAGATCGGACCATCGGCCAAGCTCCTTGATCCTTCCTCCTCGGACCAGGACCGCCCCATTTTCTATGGCTGGACGTGACAACGGCAAAACCACCCGCGCGCGAAGCAATAAATTGCCCGCTGGTTCGCGCCGGGCATGGCTCATTCAGATCGAGTTTTAAGTGCTATAACACGAACGGCTTTCCAATCTTCGATGATTCTGTGCGACTTAACAACCATTGGTTCCTGCGGGGTGCGTTTGAACTTTGAACGTCCTGGGAAGTTCGAGTCAAAGCGGCAGAGGACTAGAGGACTGCCGCACTCCAAGACGCTGGCGCGCATTCCGAGGTCGCTTCGAAATCCCGAAGGTTTTGGAGTGCGACAGTCCTCTGCCACTTTCGCATACCGGTCATGTGGCTCTGCAACCATTTAACTCATTTAACTTATTCAACTTATTCAACCAATGGGCTACATCTCCGCCTCCTGCCGGCGGCGCTTGGAGCGCGCCGCGATTTGGCGTCGGTGCTCTTTGTATTTGCTATGACGCTTGCGGATTTGCTGCTCGATCTTTTTCATCACCAGATCAATGGCCGCATAAAGGTCGCCTTCGACATCTTCGGCAAACAGATGTGGCCCAGGCATGGAAAGGCGTATCGAGCAAGAAAACTGGCGTTCCGGCGCTCGAGTCTGGTCCCGATCAAGCGTCACACGCGCGTTAATCGCACGATGGTCCAGGTGCTCCAGTTTTTCGATTCGGCTGATGATATGATCTTCTATCGCCTGACTCCGTGTCACATTGTGCATCGAAAGGATCAAATTCATATCCAGAAGATAGTCCACAGGACAACAGGACCACAAGACCACAAGACCACTGACCACGGGCTACTGACCACTGACTACTGACCACTGACTACTGACTACTGACCACTAACGATTAAGATTAAGAGAAAGATTAGGATTAAGAATAAGAGCAATGAAGCGCTGTAGTATTGCAAGACGGGCCATTTTCCATTACACCTGCCCGGTGCCAACCAAAGTCATTGCCGTGGCCAACCAGAAAGGGGGCGTCGGAAAGACCACGACAGCCATCAATCTGGCGGCCTGTCTGGCGGCTTTGGGCCGGCGCGTTTTGTTGTTCGATCTGGATCCCCAGGCAAACGCGACCAGCGGTCTTGGCCTGGAAAAAATCGAAGGTGGCAGCGCCTACCGCGTGCTGTTGGGCGAAGGCGGCCTGTTGGATAAAATCCGCAACACAGCTTATGACCGGCTCGAAGTGATTCCCAGCGAAGTGGACCTGTGCGGTTTGGACATCGAACTGGCGCGTTCCGATAACCACTTGCAACGCGTAACCGGCGTTTTGCAACCCGTTTTGGATTCACAGCGCTTCGATTTGATTCTCGTGGATTGCCCGCCGTCTCTCGGCATTCTCACCCTGAACGCGTTCGCCGCATCCGACGGCGTGCTCGTGCCGCTTCAATGTGAGTATTATGCGCTGGAAGGTATTTCCATGCTGAACCGAATCATGGGTCAATTGCACGATACCGGCGTGAATCCTAACCTCGAACTGCTCGGCGTGGTCATGACCATGTTCGATGGCCGCACAAAGCTTTCGCAACAGGTTGTTTCGGAGGTCCGCGAACATTTCGGCGACAAAGTTTTCGACATCCTCATCCCGCGCAGCACGCGCCTGGCCGAAGCGCCCAGCTTCGGCAAACCCATCATCTACTACGATAAATACAGCGCCGGCGCCGCGGCTTATGAACTATTGGCGCAGGAAGTGGCTGCGCGGCTGGACCGGGTCCCGGAGGCCGCCGTTCAGGCGGCCACGCAAAGCCCCGAGCCCGCGCCTGCCCAGACGGTGAGCCAGGCAGGACCGACGTGAGGAACTAATCAGGGTTCAGGGTTCAGGGGGCAGGGTCCAAAGTCCAAAGTCCAAAGTCCAAGTCCAAAGTCGCTCAGGGTCGGGTGTCAGGGGTCAGGTCGAGTGTCAGGTGTCAAGTGTCAGGTGTCAGGTGTCAGGTATCAGGTGTCAGGTTGGCGAACGGGCGCGCTCGTAGGTTTGGCAGCCATGGGAGGACCCGTCCCCAAAAGACCCGGAACAGCGGAACAAGCCGCATTCTACCGAGGGAAAACCCGGAACAAAAGGCGGAACAAAGCGGTCACGCGATCCGGAACAAAACCGAGTTTCGGGTGTCTAGTCGGGAAAAGACAAAGTGAAAGACAAAGTGAAAGACAAAGTGCGGATTGCCCTCGCTCCGCCCTTGGTCGGTCGAACTTTGAACCTTGAACTGAACCTTGAACCTGAACTTTGAACCCTGAACCCTGAACCCTCGCCCTTCGGATTTCGGTCTTCGGATTTCGGATTTACCTCTTTTTCTTCTAAGAAACCGCTCGCCGGTTTGTCATATCCCCGACGACACGATGTTCTGTGGCGAGTCATACGGTTGGAAAGCTGGTTGAATGAGGCTGGATGCCGCATAATAGGCGAACATGGGCCTAACCCCGCCAGAGCAGGCCAGCACCGAGCCGGCAGAATGGGAAACGATCGAGGAGCTGTTTTCAGCGCTCGAATCGCCCCTGCTCAGCTACGCCCTGCGCCTGGCCGGCCAGCGCGCCCTCGCCGAGGACATCGTCCAGGAAGCGTTCATGCGACTTCACGCCAATTTCGAGCAGATCCGCCAGCCCCGCCGCTGGCTCTACCGCACCGTGCACAACCTGGCCCTCAACCAGTTGCGCTCCTCCGGCAAGATCGTCCCTTTGCAGTTGCCGGAGGAGGATGGGCCGTCTCTGGAGCCAGCCGATCCCCAACCCCTGCCGGACGAACAAATCGCGCGGATGGAAGGAGTGGGCATGGTGAGGTTGAGCCTGGAAACCTTGGATGCGCGCAGCCGCGAGGTCGTGCGGCTGAAATTTAATGAGGACCTGTCATACAAAGAAATCAGCGCCAGAACCGGGCTGAGTATTGGGCACGTGGGCTATTTGTTGCATCACGCGCTAAAGGCTATGGCCGATGAACTGGCCAGGAATGGAGTTGTTCCCTAATGAAATTGCCGATTTCCAATTGCCAATTGCCAATTGAACAGAGCCGCGCGCGTGAGCAAGCGTCCAGTGGCGTTGGCAAGCCGATTGAGCATCAATTTTTAACGCAAAGACGCAAAGACGCAAAGACGCAACGGAGCGCGGACATTCCTGTCCGCAGCAAGCCGGATCGCGAAGTTCGCGTGGGAAGATGTCTAGAGCGATCGTGCGTTCGGACGTTGCTGCGGACAGGAATGTCCGCGCTCCGGCAATGCCCTGAAATTACTTCGGACGGTGTCGAATCTCGCGAAGCGTTTGGAGTGCTGCGTATTCCGCAGCTTTGGCTTCGCCCAGACTGTCCGCTGACACAAGAACTGTCCAAACCGAAAGCGGTCCCGATCCCCATCGGGACACTCCAAACGCTTCGCGACTTCGGGTACAGGAAGCGAATACTGGCCGAGCATCAGATCGGGCGCATTCAAGCGTCGCTACGCGACGCGGGGAGCTTCTCGGCCCCTAATCCGTGGGCTCAAGCCCACGGCTACTATCGTGAAGCCGCTACGCGGCTCCTCAATCGCATGGCCAGCCACCGTGCATCAATTGGCTATCGCCTATTGGCTATTGGCTATTTTCAATGAACTCAGAATTTCCCATAGATCCGCGCCAGGAGCTTGAGGCCAAGCTGACGGCCCTGCTGCTGGGCGAGCTTTCGCCCGAAGAGGCGGCCGCGGTGCAGCAGTCCATGGCCCAGGATCCGGAGCTGGCTGGTTTGTATAGCCGCCTGGAGCAAACCATCGGCCTCGTCCGCGAGGCCACAGCGGCCCCCGTCCAGCAACCCGCCGCACCCGAATCCGCTTCGCTCAAACTCGCCGACGAGCGCCGCGAGGCCTTGCTGCAGCATTTCAAAACTGTCGCGCCCAGGGAATTTGAGCAACCCCGGCGGGGAAAGCCAATCTGGCTCAATCCAGTCGCAGTCGCCGCGGTGGTGTTAGTCACGGCAGCCCTTGCGGTGATGCTGTTCTCGTCGACTCAGCAATCTTCTAAGACGGAAAGCCTAGTCGCAAGATCTGGTGGTGCGCGACAGGAGGCCGTGGCGAAGAACGAGATCAAGGGAATGGACACGGCCCTGCGCGATTTGCAGGATCAATCGGGTTCCACGCCCGTTCAGGCGCAAAATCGGATGAGGACGGTTCGGTCGCAACCGCCTGCCTCATCGGCGTCCGCCATTCACAATCAGGAAGCAGCGGATTGGGCGTTCCCCACCCAACGGTTTCCAAATGTGGGCGTGGTGGGACAGGTGCATCGAGGCACACCTTGGCAAACCGAATTGCAACCGGAAGGGTTGGCAGAAGGTAGCCGGGGGTCGCCCGCGGCGACCCCCGGAGCCCGCGGCCTTAGCCCCAGCACCCCGGCAGGGGTGCAAGAATTGGCCGACTCCACCACTACGCTCTCCGGAGGCGCGACCGTCGCGCAGACCGCGCCGCCTCCCAGCAAACCCGCCACCGGCAACATCGTCCTGCCCTCGACAGAACCCGCCACTGGCGGCGTTTATTCCCAGCAAATTGTGGGCTATGTAAACGTTGCTAAACCCGAGAATTACAATTTTTTGTCAACGCCTCCCGCGAGCGAACAAGCCACATTCAATGGAGCTCAGGAAACTTTCCAACGTATTCCTGGATCGGCAGCCACTACAGCGAACAGCTACGCAGATAATCTCGGTGTAGGGCAATGGAACTTTGGCACCGGCGGTGGCATGGGCGGGGGCGGTGGCGCCGGAACTCCTCAAGACACATCGAAAAAGTCTCCTAAAGGAGACAAATTCGATCTGGCCTGGGGCGGAACCGGAGGCAAGGCACAACCCGATTTCGGCTTTTACAAAGATCTCAATCGCAACGGTCGCTTCGAGCCCGCGCCTAACGACGTCAACGGGCCCTCTACAACGCCTGCCAAGGAGATGACTCCCCCGACCGTGACCGCGGGTGGCTCCGTTCTCGCCCTCACACAGGCCCAGACCCCGGCAATTGATCCCACGACGGGCCTACCTGAACCCTTGTCCCCACCATCAGCTACCGTTAGCCCAGTTGATCCAACCACCGGCTTCCCGATGTCCTTAGATGGAGCCCTGGCTACTCCAAAAAATGATCCTGCGACTGGAATGCCTATTGCCTCGCTAATGCCTGCTGCACCACCTGCCCAAGCCGCAGAAAGGCCTTACATAACTGGAATCGGAGGTGTCTTAGCGGGCGATTCCGTCAAAGCACCACTTACCGCAAGTCCGACGCCATCAACCGCTCCAGCCCAACAACTTGAGACCCGAACTTTTCATGTGGACCCTAACACCTTCCGCCAGGGATTGGAAAGCGTTGTGGGGGTTCCGTTCGCTGCCATCGTGAATGACGACAAGAACAAGGCGCCAGGATCTACGCCTCGCGTAAGTGTAGCAGGCAGCGTTGGCAATAACGGTCTTATTGCCGGAGGCCTTGGAGGTGGTGCTCCAGGCACAGGAGGTGGCATTGGCGGACAGAGCGGAATTGCTGCGCAAACGCGCACTGACACCACTACCAAACTCAACAATGACGTCCGGCAGTTCTACAACTCGCTCGGGGTGGACCTGTCCGGCTCCAAATCAGTGGCTTACAACGATCGAGATGGAACCATCACAGTCCGCGGCACTGCGCAAGACCTGGAGACAATCGCGCAAGCCAACGATGTCCTTTCAGCCAAGCCCCCGGAGGTAGCGCTAAAAGCCAAATTTGCCGACGCCACCACCGAATCCGCGAAGGCACCACTGGCCGCGAGCGCGACCGCACCCAACATCACCACCGATTCCCTGTTTGCTGAAGTGCCGGCCCCCGGTTCCAGCGCCGATTCCAGCGCGACCCCCGCCCGAGCACAGCCTGCCACCGGCCTGCCGCCCGCCGGCCCGCCAACCGTTTACTTTTCAACGATCCCGGGTTTGAAGCCCTCCGCTGCCCCGTCGTCCGACGAGCCGGTCAGTCGAATTTCTGCGGCAGAAGCAAATGCAATGGTTGCAAAGCGCGCGCGCGAAGCAGAAACGCAAAACCAATCTGCTGATCAGCGGAGAGCGCTCGGTTTCGATTGGTACGCAGGGAACGTGCTGAAGCAGACCCCCCAAGCCGGTGAGTCGGCGAAGTCCTCCCCTTTGGCCCAGGCAGAACCCGCCGCCAGCCTGCCACCAGTCCTCACTCCTTCAACCGATTCCTATGAACAAACACCTGGCCTGAGCGCTTCCACGGCCGAATCGCTCAACACCCGGAAACCTTTGTCGTCGCCAAAGGGCGGCGAAATATTTCTAGGGAAAACGCATGAGGCGCAATCTCAAGATCAATTCGCAGACAGGCTCCGAAACATACAACGGCACAGCGCCAGTTCCGGAGAGGAGCCAAAATTAGCCAGTTCCTCCACCGCAGAAAGATTCTATCACGTAAATCCTGAGCCGTCCTCGCCCGCTGCAAGTGCGCCTTCATTCACTGGCGCGCCTGCTCAAGCCAAGCCCGCGGCGAAAGCCAGCGGAGGCGTGGTGCTTCCAATCCTGGGTGACCTGCCGATCGAAGGCCGCCTCTTCCGCTCCAAATCGGAAACCTCCGTTGCAGAGGCAGAGAAAAAGGTCCAAGAAGCGCCGGCTTTGACGCCGCCAACCACCTCTAATCTCGAAGGATCCAACGCTCCCATTGCTGCCTGGATGGACGCTTCACAGCACGGACGTGTTGGAAACATTACGCTTGCGGACGGAAACGTTCAGGGGCTCACGCTCGCCAAGCTCCGCGAAGCGCTGTCACATGGGGGTGATGCTTACAGCAATCTCCTTATGTTCCCTGATGATGGCGGCGCCCCGGCAACTCCCCAAACCGAACACGGGAAGGGAAGTTTAACGGCCGAGCAAGAGGCTGCCATGCGCAATGCAGAGGCGGTCGGCAACAAGCTGGAGTTTTCAGGACCGGGAGCGAACGCATCAGCTCCGAGACCAATCACCGAATACAGCCTACAGCGCCAAGCGAAAGGGGAACAAATTGCTGGGACTGGAATAGGCACGGCAACAACTGGACTGGCACGAGCGGATCGGGAGCGTCTGATCAAACAACTCGCCGAAGAGGGCAAGCGCCTTTTCGACGATGGTAAGACCGAGGAAGGAGATGCGAAGCTCCGGGAGGCACAAAAACTGGCTGCGCCAGATCAGACAACGTTCTTTCTCAAGAAGCTTCCCTCAGAAGCAGAACGTCGATCGGGAACCGCTGAGGTGACATCCCCTGATGGGGATAGCCGGACGAAGCTGAATCTGGATGGAGCCAACGCGAGCCAGGTGATGGAGCTATACGGGAAGTTATTGAACAAAAAGGTGTTGCGCGGGGGGACCATGCCTGAGATCTCGGTCACTTTGAAAGATCAAGAGTTTCGTACCAAAGAGGAAGCGACGAGAGCGCTCGGTGTTGCACTTGGCCTCAACGGAATCACTGTGATTCAACTCGGAGACGGCTCGGTTAAAGCTGTTCCAAACGCACAGGCATTCCAGGAGGCGGAGCAATGGTCGCAGAATAGGGCAAAAAGTGCTGCTGAGGATGCCCCCAAGCCAAAACCCGTTGCCCCTCCACCGGTTCCACAGCCAGAGGTTCAAACGAAGGAGAATGCCATCTCGACCTTCTCGCTCAACGTCAGCGACGTCTCGTTCAAGCTCGCCGCCGCAAGCCTGGAAAAAGGCGTGATGCCCGAGCCCGCTTCCATCCGCAGCGAAGAGTTCATCAATGCGTTTGATTATCGTGATCCGGAAGCTGCGCCGGGGGCGCCGGTGGCGTTTGCCTGGGAACGGGCGGCGTATCCGTTTGCGCAGAATCGGGACCTGCTGCGCTTTTCGATCAAGACGGCGGCGCAAGGGCGTGAGCAGGGGCGTCCGATGAATATCGTCCTGCTGATGGATAATTCGGGCTCGATGGAGCGCGCGGACCGGGTGCAAATCATTCGCGAGGCGTTGCGCGTGCTGGCACGCCAGCTTCAGGCGCAGGACCGGCTCAGCATCGTGACGTTCGCCCGCACGGCGCGGCTCGTGGTGGACGGCGCGCCGGGGAGCCAGGCGGCGCAGGTGGTCGAGCAGGTTAGCGGGCTGACACCGGAAGGCGGCACGAACCTCGAGGAAGCCATGAACACGGCCTACGAGACGGCCCTGCGTCATTATCTGCCCGGCGGCATCAACCGGGTCGTGCTGCTGACGGACGGCGCGGCCAACCTCGGGAATGTGCAGCCGGAGGAGCTGAAGAAAAAGGTCGAGGCCAACCGCAAGCAGGGCATTGCGCTCGATTGCTTCGGAATTGGTTGGGAAGGTTACAACGACGATTTGCTCGAAGTGCTCACGCGCAATGGCGATGGCCGGTATGGATTCGTGAACACGCCCGAGGAAGCGGCCACCGATTTCGCCGGGCAGCTTGCGGGCGCGCTGCAGGTGGCGGCGTCGGATGTGAAGGTGCAGGTGGAGTTCAATCCGGCCCGCGTGACGGCGTATCGGCAGATCGGTTACGCGAAGCATCAGCTTACCAAGGAACAGTTCCGGGACAATTCGGTGAACGCGGCGCAGATCGGCGCAGCGGAAGCCGGCAACGCCCTTTATGTGATCGAAGTGAACCCGGCGGGTGAAGGGCCGGTGGCCACGGTGCGGTTGCGGTATCGGCTGCCGGGCACGAACGATTATCGGGAGCAGGAATGGGTGGTGCCTTACCTGGGCAGCGCCGTGGCGTTGGAAAAGGTCAGCCCGGCGATGAGGCTGGCGGCCACGGCCAGCGCGTTCTCGGAATGGCTGGCGACGAGTCCGTATGCGACAGAGGTCACGCCGGATCGGTTGTTGGGATACTTGAGTGGCGTGCCGGAGGTTTACGGGGCGGATGGCAGGCCGAAGAAGCTGGAGTGGATGGTTCGGCAGGCGCGGGGGTTAAATCGTTAAAAAAGTTAAAACGTTAAAACGTTAAAACGCGTGAAACGTGAAACGTGAAACGTGAACAGAAAACAACCACGGATGGACAGGGCGCGGCGGGGCCGCAACCAAACAGTTAATAGGTTACATGCGTTACATGGTTACATGGGACAACCGCATTGTGCGGCTGCACATGCAACGGAGCGCGGACATTCTTGTCCGCAGCAAGGTCCGATGGCTAGAGCGCGTCCATTCTTCTCCAACATAAAAAACAGCCATGAAGCATTGAGCATTGAGCATTGAGCATTTTGCATTAGAGAGCGGTCGTGGGGGCTAAAACCTTCTTACAAACTTTTTACATTTTCATTGCAGGCGATTGACAACAGGGCGGGGCGAATTGGGGAGAATGGAAGAGAATTTTGAAGACAGGAAAATTGAGGGCAAGAAAATGAACGAACAAATAGAGACACGAATTGCACGAATTAACACGAACTCGTGCAAATTCGTGAAATTCGTGTCTTTCATTTTCCTGTCTTCAATTTTCCTGTCGTTTTTCTTCCTGCCGCTTCTCGCTCAGGGCGTGATCATGGATTTCAAACAACTGCGAGTTGAATTTACGAATTCGGCAGAGGCAACCAACAAGGCGACGTGGGCGGAATCGCTCACAATTACTTCTGAGGGTTTAGGCTGGGATGGCGAGAGCGCGGGGGTGCGCTCGGGGTGGATTGAGACACGGCCACTGGCTGTGGGGACTTCCTGGCGAGCGCCGGGGACCGTTTCGGTGCGTGTGGCGGTGCAACCTGCTGCGCGTGAGATCACTTCGGCCAATGGGCAGAAGAGCACTCCGGATGCGGGCGATGCCTACGTGCGTTATTCACCCGACAAGCAGCATTGGTCGTCCTGGCAAGCCTTGCAACGATCTCAGCCGACCAACCGGGATGACAAGTCGGCGCGGTGCTACGAGGCCAAGGTGAGTGTTCCCGAGCGGGACCGCGCGGAATACGGAAGGTTACTGTCTGAATATTCCACGCTGGATGTTCCGTGGAAAAGCGACGAGGAGGCCGCTGTGCATTGGATACTGGAGCGGGACCCGGAATTCTTTTCAAAGCAGATTCCGTTTATGGGCTACGTCGAGTTCCTGTTCGAGGGCAGCTTTTATGGGGGACAGCGCGTGCGGAGCTTTAAAGCCGAGGTGTGGGCCGGCATGAGCGGTTTGCATGCGATTCCGAGAGATCAGGGAGTTTACACCAACCGAGACAGCCCATGGAGGTTTGAGGGGACAGGGAAATGATTGCGACGAAAAGAATTGAAGACAGAAAAATTGAGGACAGAAAAATAAGGCAAGAAAATTGAGGGCAAGAAAATGAGCCAACAAACACCAAAAAACAGGTTCCAAACACCAAACACCAAAGCCCGGGCCGGGCAAGCCGTTCAACCACTCGCGAGACACACAGTTTCGGATGCACTCATGACACGAATTACACGAATTAACACGAATTCGTGCAAATTCGTGAAATTCGTGTCTTCCATTTTCCTGTCTTCAATTTTTCTGTCCTCAATCTTTCTGTCAGCCTCCCCTGCCCTCTCCGCTGAACCGGCTGCGCCCATCACGCTGGAGGATTTTAAGTTGGTCGGGGATCTCACCGAGGGGCGGGCGGGGTTTACGTTGACTGCTACTGCCAAAGTCGAAGAGTCCAAGGGGGCGTCGCTTGAATTGCTGTCGGGGACGGTTGCGCTGACGGAACTCGGGGCGCATCCGAAATGGCAGCTTCGGGCGGAACCGAATCGGTATATTGCTGTGTTCGAGCGCAAGGGGAAATACCCGATCCACCTGAAATTCGATGCAGCGGTGAAGCCGCGGGATGCTTGGAAAGGGGTCGAATTTCATGTCGCGCCCGGGGTGCTCCAACGCGTGGTGCTCAAGGGTCTGGCGCCGGAAACACAATTCGAATTTCCAGGCGCGGCGCGGCCAGAGCGCAAAGACAGCGATTTTCTGAGTTACCTGCCTGCGGATGGGTCGGTGAAACTTTCGTGGAAGGAGACGAGGCCGGAGAGTGAGGGCAAATTGTTCTATTCGGCGGAGATGCTGTCGCAAATCAGCGTCAGCCCGGGGCTGATGCGGCAGGCGGCGTTGCTGGATTTTAAGGTGATGCAGGGGGAGCTGAATAGGGTGACGTTGATACTAAAGGGGGCGGGAGAGGTGACGAGGGTGCAGGGGGAGCAAGTACTGTCCTGGTCTGTCGAACAGGTGCCGCAAAGCCCAAACACCAAACACCAAACACCAAACACCAGAGAAACATCAAATTCCAAACTTCAAACTTCAAGCAAACTTCAAACTTCAAGCTCCAAGACCGAAGCTGGGTCAGGGGACGGAGCCGAAATTTCGGGTCCGGTTCAGGAGAACGGAAAAGGCCGGTTGGATGCCTCCATAGCTGATCCAGATCAGGGAACTCGCGCGGACGAGCCGTCCGCGACTCCAGGGGAGCGGAGGCTGGTGATTCAGTTTAATCAGCCGCAGAAGGACCAGTTTGCGTTGCAGGTTTACACGCAGACGCCGCTGGGGGCGTTTCCACAGACGGCGGATGGCTTGCAGATACGGCCTGAGGGAGCCACGCGGTTTGCGGGGTATTTCCGCATTGTCAATGATGGCGCGGTGAGGCTGGAGGTTTCGCAGGCGAGCGGGCTGTCCCAGATTTCGCCGGAGCAATTTCCTGAGACCGAGGCCACTAAGGCTGCGCTGCGAGTCACGGGGAGTCAGCGGTTCGCTTACCGGTTTTCGGGCGCTGATTTCGCGCTGCGGATTTCGGCGGACCAGATCCTGCCCGAATTGACCGTTTCCGAGGTGATCGCCTACCATTTGGGAGAAAATGAGCTGACGCTCGACACGGAAATCGAACTGGATATTCGCGATGCGCCGCTGCGGGAATTGCTGGTGCGGGTGCCGAAAGGTTACGTGCTCGCGCGTCCGAACGCCTCGGGAATGAACGATTATTTCCTGAGCGGCGGCAGCGAACGCGATGAGGCGCCGGAGGACGGCAAGCCGGAGGCGGAGTTGCGGCTGATTTATGGCCAGCCGCTCACGGGCCGGCAAATCGTCCAGCTTCATCTCGAACGCAACAAGCCGCTGGCGGGCGCGTCCTGGGTGCTGCCGCGCATCGAGGTCGTGCGCGCCAAATCTGTGCGCGGTCACGTTGGCGTTGCGGCGGACGCTGGCTTTCGCTTAACGGCGGAACGCACTCAGTCGCTGACGGAAATCGCTACAGCGTTCTTCCCGCGTAAAGTGGCCGGATTACAGGCAGCATTCAGACTAAGCGATCCGGCCTGGCAGGCCACGATGCACGTCGAACGGTTGCCCCAGACCGTTCAGGCGGATGTGTTCCATCTCTTCTCCATTGCCGAAGGCATCGCATACGGCAGCAGCGTGATCAACTACGTCATCTCCGGCGCGCCGGTTTCGACCTTCAAGGTGGAATTGCCCGACGATTTCGTAAACGTGGAGTTCACGGGGAAGGATGTGCGCAATTGGCAGACGAATGGGAGCGCAGGCGGTCGTGGTGGCGCGCATACATATTTAGTTCATCTCCACACGCCAGTCTCCGGCCCTTACACCCTGCTTGCCACGTACGAACGCGCCTTCAAACCACATGGCGAGACTCTCTCGTTCACCGGCGCACGGCCCAACGGCGTCCAGGCCGAGCAAGGCTATACTCTTGTGGTCAGCGCTTACCAATTCCAAATGACTCCCACCGAGGTATCGCCCGGGCTGCTGCAACTCGAACCTGCCGAGGTGCCTCCCGAATATCGCCTGTTCTTCGATGCGCCAATTCTGGCCGCATACCGCTACACTTCGCGCCCGTTCAATCTCAAGCTGGCAGTGAGTTTGCTGGAGCAGGGCGCTTCCCTTAGCCTGGTCGTGGACCGCGCCTCGATCACAAACCACATTTCCAAGGAAGGTCAGGTGCTCACCGATGTTCGCTACTTCCTGAAGAACCGGGGAAATCCAAATTTCCGCATCACCTTGCCAGCAGGAACGCAGCTTTGGTCAGCCTCAGTCAATGGGGCTGCCGTGGTGCCGGTAATAGACGGCAGCGCGAGCCTCATTCCGCTACCACAACGGGGCGATCCGAACGCGGTTTTGACTGTGGACCTGAAGTTGGCAGGGCGATCTGATCATCCGGGCAGGGTGAAGCTGGCAGCGCCGATCCTCGCTGCGCCAGTGATGCTGGCGGAATGGACAGTGGAACCGGACACAGGCCAGCGGCTGGTTTATGAGGCCGGATCGCTCACGCCTGCTGGGGGCGTGGCGGATGTCTCAGGGTTTGCGCAGTTGGCGCGAGCGTTTAGTGGTGAACAGGGGGGGAGGGCGTGGCTTTGCCTCGTTGCTGCCGTCGCGCTCCTTGGTGGAGCCGTGGTGTTGTGGAGATGGGCAGGGGGGCAGGGTTCAGGGTTCAGGGTTCAGGGTTCGGGGGCGCACGGTGGGGGCACTGGGCCTACAGGTGCGGCTCCTATAGGATTCCGAGTGACTCTCGGGACGTTGGGCGGGCTGATCGCGCTGGTACTGGCAATCGTCGCGTTTTACAATTTGACGGGGCTGGTCGTCGACGAGCGGGGCGAACTGCCGCGAAATGTTTCTTTCCTTGTGCCGGTTCAGCAGCCTGGGACCGATCTACGAATTGAGGTGGCCAATCAGCCTGAGCACCTGACAGCGCTCGAAGTGCTTGGTTACGTTTGGCCCGCTGCGCTTGTTCTGATCATTGCGGTAGCGGCCCTCGCGCTGCGCGCGAGAACAGCGCCGGCTGAGGCGGGTGGCTATAGGTGGGGTTGGGTGGCAGTGTTAACTGTTTTGGGGTGGGTGATTTTGCGTGTGCCGAATGGGGCGGTGGTGTTTCTCATCGGCACGTTCCTCTTCATTGTGGCGCAGGTGATCCTTCCGGCGCTGCTCGGCCTGTGGCGGAGCTGGCGCAGTCCGCAGCCGGCCCGGCCTCCCGCAGCGGCAAGCGGGCTTGCGTCAGCGGGGACGGCGCTGCTCTTAGGGTTCGGGCTACTGCTTGGCTTTTCGAATTCCAGCTTTGGCCATGATCCACGTGAGGCGCCGAAGGCTTCTCGGGCCTCGGGTGTTGCGGGGACAAGGCTGTCCCCGCCCCTGGCCCTTCCCGATTCGGTCACGAGCGAGTTACGAATCGAGGAGAAGTTTGCGTTAGGCACAACGAAAATCGTCTGGCAGGCCGAGAAAGGGCAAACCTTGCCGCTGCTATTCGATCCGGCGGTGCTGACACGCCTGAGCTATCCCTCGAACTCGCTGGAGCTGATCTCACAGAGCCGTGACCGCGAGGGAGCCCCTTTGCCGATCGCCCTTCACGAACTCCAAGCGACCCGGAGCGGCAGTTTCTCGATCACCGTTCAGTATGAATTGCAAGTGACGAAAAAGGACGGCGAGAGCGGCCTCACGATTCCTGTGCCTTATGGCCTGGTGAACCAGGTCAATCTGACCGTGGCCAATCTGGACGTGGATGTGCTGTCGCCGCAGGCGGTTTCAGTGCAGCGCGAAACGACCTCCACGAATACCACCGCGCGTGTGGTGCTGCCGCCGATGGCCAACGCGTGGATCGCCTGGAAACCGCGCACCCGCGATGTGAAGCACGAGAAGCCGGTGTATTACGCGGAGATCACTCACCTTTACGCGCCGACTGCCGGGGTGATCGAAGGAGCGCACATCGTCTCGATTCGGCCTGCCCAAGGGGAGCTGAGTGAACTGGTTTTTGACGTGCCAAAAGGCATGACCGTTACAGATGTTTCAGACCGGTCAGAGCAGGCCGACCGAAAGAGCGTGTGCGTGGTTCAGCTCTGGCGCTTCGATCCGGATGCGCACAAACTGCGAGTTACTTTCGCCTCACCACAATGGCGGCCATTTTCGCTGCTGGTAAAAACTCAGGTGGCCACGGGTCCCCTGCCCTTCGAGCAAACCGTCGGCCTAATTTCGGTGGTTGGCGCGGGAGGCCAGGTGGGTTCGATGGGAGTGGCCACGGGGAATGAAGTGGAATTGGACAGCGTCAGCGCGCCGGCTTTCTCGACCATAAATCTGGAGGATTTTCCGGCTGAGCCGGCGCCGGTTCTTCAAGGACAAATTCCGGGGCTAACGGTAAGGAGGGCGTTTCGATATACGCAGCACGCGGGCACTTCGAGCGTGGTTCGCGCCGATAAGGATATCGGCGCTCCGGGCGGGGGGCTTGCGCTACTTTGTACAATTAAAGCCTCCGCGGTCGAACCCGACGTCCGAGTGGAGACGCAGGACACGCTTTCCCTCGGTGAGGACCGCACGGTGCTGGCAGCCAATGCGACGGTGCGGATCACACGCGCCGGCATTTTCCGGTTGAGTTTCGTTATGCCGGAAGGCTTCGACGTCGAGGCCATTAGCGGCCCGGCCTTAAGCCATTGGACGGAGTCCAAAACTAATTCTGCCAGGGTCATCACGCTGCATTTGCAGGGAAAGACCGTGGGCGACCAGCAATTCTCCATTAACCTGGCGGGCCCGGGCATCAAATCAGCCAGGTCTTGGACGGTCCCGGAACTGTCCTTGCGCGAAGCCAGCAAACAGACCGGCACGCTTCTGGTGGTGCCCGAGCAGGGGATGAGACTGCAAGCGACCACGCGCGAGGGTGTCAGCCAACTGGACCCGCAGCGGTCGGGCATCCGCCAAAAAGGGGTGCTGGCTTTCGGCCTATTGCAGTCGCCCTGGAAGTTGGGGCTGGACATCGAACAGGTTGACCCGTGGGTGCAGGTGGTCAGCCTTCAGCATGTGACGGTTTCGGAGGCGCAGGCGAAGATCGCGGCAAATCTGCAATACCAGATTGATAATACAGGCCTGAAGTTGTTCCACATTTTGATTCCCACCAATGCCGAGGGCGTGCATTTCCAGGGCGATCAGGTGGCGGACTTCATGCCACTGGCCGGCACCGTGACTAACGGAATGCAGGAATGGGAAATCAAATTGCACAGACGCGTGATTGGTCCTTACGTCCTGCAAGCCACATATCAGACCACCATGCCCGAGCAGGCGAAAGAAGTGGCGGTGCGCGGCATCCAGGCCGCCGGCGTGAACCAGCAACGCGGTTTCGTCACTGTGCAGACCGGCGGCCGCTTGCAAGTTCGGCCCGACCCGCCCTCAGGCGCATTGCAACCGGCCGAGTGGCAAAGCATCCCGCGTGCGCTGCAGCAGGGTCTCCCCGCCCAGGCGGCAAACTTTACTTATCGGCTGATTGATACCTCATTCGATTTGCCGTTGAAACTGGAACGACACGAAGCGGCGAAGTTGCTCCCAGCGCGGATCAACAACATCACTTTCGCCTCAGTGGTTTCCGATGATGGCATCGTGCTGACGCGCGCGCGCATCGAGATGCTGCCTGGCGACAAGCGTCTGCTCGATCTTACACTGCCGAAGGATTCGCAATTCTGGTTCGCCTTCGTAAATCAGAGCGGCGTTTGGCCGTGGCGACAGTCGGACCGCATCCTTTTGCCGCTTGATCCACAGTGCCGCGACCACAAACCCCTGGTCGTCGAGATGTTCTACAGCAGCCGCGCCGGGGCGCCCGGCAGGCGCGCGCTGGATTTGGAATTGCTCGCGCCCAGGTTCGATTTGCCGCTCGAGAATCTTACCTGGAACGTTTCCCTGAGCGATAAATGGAAGCTGAGCCATTGGTCGGGCTCGATGCAATTTCAGCAGGAGCAGGCCGGGCCGGAAACGGCGGCTGTGGACCTCCAGACCTATCTTCAGACCGAGGCCACCCTCCAGCGCGAGCGCAGCAAGGAAGCCGAGCAGTTCCTGGCCGAAGGCAATGGCGCATTGGACAAGGGCGATCCTTCCCAGGCGCGCCGCTCATTCCAGGCCGCTTATGGCTTGTCCTCTTCCGATGCCGCCTTCAATGAAGATGCCCGCGTCCAATTGCACAATATCAAGCTTCAGCAAGCGCTCGTTGGCCTCAACGTGCGCCAGGCCGGCGTTGGCGGGGACGTGGCTGCGCTGGGCCCTGCCTTCCGGGATATTCACAATCGCAAAGAATTGAATTACACCCAGAAAGACGCCAAGGAGATCATCGAACGAAATAACGCGGACGATAACGCGGCCTTCATGAAAGTGGCCGAGCGGCTCATTCAACAGCAGGACGCCGCCATCGGCAGTCCGGCGGCTATTCGGGCGAACATTCCACAGCAGGGGCGAATGCTGACGTTCAAACGGTCGGTGGTAGTGGATAAGTTGATCGAGAAGGCGGAGGATTTGAAAATCGATCTGCGGCTCACAGCCAGCCGGCCGGCCTCCACGACGGTACGCGTGCTGATTCTTGTGGCGACGTTGGTGGTGCTGGCGGGGTTTGTGCGGATGGGGCGGATTTTGCGGAGCGCTTAGCAGGTTTCGAGAGCACGCGAGATTGGCATGTCGGGGACGACGTAAGGAGTCCCTTAGGAAAACGAGTTAAAGCGGGGACTCCTCACGTCGTCCCCTACAAGGCGCACGATCTTCGGCCACGAACGGGCGATCGAAAAACGAAAGCGGCGGAATGCGCCGCAGTCCAAACGCTTCGCGACTTCTTCCGCGCCGATCCATCGCGAAGCGTTTGAGTGGACCGATCGCAATCGGGAGCGCTTTGGTTTTTTCGCGCTTGGCCTTGGCTGAGGGATGCCTAAAGTATTGGCGACATGCAACGAATCCGCCTTGTGTTTGTATCGCTCATCCTCGTGCTCTCCTGTTGTGTCGCGACCGCCGCTCCATCCAAACCCAACATCATCATCCTTCTGGTAGATGACATGGGCTTCTCGGATATCGGCTGCTACGGCAGTGAGATCCCTACACCCAACCTGGACCGGCTTGCCGCAGAAGGCCTGAGGTTCACACAATTCTATAACACGGGCCGGTGTTGCCCGACACGCGCTGCGCTGTTGACGGGACTCTATTCGCATGAGGCTGGCGTCGGGCACATGACGGAGGATAAAGGCCAGCCGGGTTATCGCGGGGACCTGAATGAGCATTGCGTGACGATCGCAGACGTTTTGCGAGGCGCGGGCTATCGCACGATGATGACGGGCAAGTGGCATGTTACCAGGTTTGTCCATCCAGCCAGCGAGGCGGAAAAGCATAATTGGCCGCTGCAGCGAGGGTTCGATAATTATTTCGGAATCATTCAGGGGGGAGCTAACTATTTTCATCCGAAGCCGCTCACGATGGGAAATCAGATTCTGGATGAATTGCCGAAAATTGAGTTTCATTCCGCTGCCGCCGGGGCGCTCCCTCATCCCGCTGAGCGGGACGGCTCTGATGGGTTTTACACCACGGATGCATTTGTGGACCAGGCGATCACATTCATTGATGCAGGTGAAAAGCAGAAACCATTTTTTCTCTATCTGGCGTTCAACGCGCCGCACTTCCCGCTGATGGCCCCGCAAGACGAGATCGCCAAATTCCGGGGCAAATACAAAATCGGATGGGATAAACTCCGCGAGCAGCGCAACGCGCGCCAAAAGGAACTCGGAGTCGTAGATGCGGCGTGGGCGTTATCACCGCGCCCGCCGCGCGTGAAGGCCTGGGAATCGGTGACCGCGGAGGAGCAGGATCGGTTTGATCAGATCATGTCCATTTACGCCGCCGACGTCGCCCACATCGATACCGCCGTCGGTCGCCTCGTAGCGGCCCTCCAGCAGCGAGGGATGCTGGATAACACGCTCCTGATGTTTCTTTCCGACAACGGCGGCAATGCTGAGAGCGGGCCCCGCGGCCGTATGGAAGGACAACTGCCCGGCTCCGAGAACTCGACCGTATATTGTGGCCAATCCTGGGCCACGCTGGAGAACACGCCATTTCGCCGCTACAAACACTTCAATCATGAGGGCGGCATAGCCACACCTTTCATTGTGCATTGGCCCAAAGGCCTGCAAAGTAGGGCAGGCGTCCCGCCTGCCCCCCAGTTCCGCACTCAGCCCGCTCACCTAGTAGATCTTATGGCAACATGTGTAGATGTCTCCGGCGCAAAGTACCCCAAAGAATTCCAAGGCCGCACAATCCTTCCCATGGAAGGCCGAAGCCTCCTGCCAGCCTTTGCCGACAAGCCCATCAAGCGAGATGCATTGTATTGGGAGCATGAAGGCAATGCTGCGATCCGAGTTGACGACTGGAAACTAGTGCGCCTGGGCCGCACTGGAGCCTGGGAACTCTACAACATGAAGACCGACCGCACCGAGTTGCACGACCTCTCAGCCGAGCAACCCGACCGCGCCAAAGCCCTGGCCACGAAATGGGATGCGTGGGCAACACGTACCCACGTGATGCCATATCCGGCGCAAAATTAGTGCGGTAGTTACAGACCTCCCCAGGGCGGCTTGCCAAAAAGCGCCAGAGGACTGGCGCACTCCAAGACGCTTCGCGCCACTCGAGCGCGCCCGAATCTGGCGCAGCTTTTGGGCTGCGCTCCCGATCTATCGGGAGCGCTTTTCTTCCGCTGCTCCAGCATCTCAAAAATGGAGCTGGCGCTACCGAAAGTACGCGTCATACAGCAACTTAATCGCCAGCGCGAACACCGCCGTCAGAAAAACCGGCCGCACAAACTTCGTCCCCCTCGCAACCACCATCCCGGCTCCGATCCGCGCGCCAAGAAGTTGGCCCACGCCCATCACCAGGCCATATTCGAGCACGAACTTCCCGCGCCATAGAAAAAACACCAGCGACCCAGCATTGCTCGCAAAATTTACTACCTTCGCGTATCCGGTCGCCCTGGCGAGATTGAAGCCCAGGCACAGCATATAGGCCATCGTCCAAAACGTGCCTGTGCCCGGCCCGAAGAAGCCGTCGTAAAAACCTATCCCCAAGCCGAAAATCACATCGAACGACCGACGCCCCATTCGCGGATGAATATCCTGTGCCCCGAGCTGCGGCCGCAAGAGCACATATAGGGCGACGGCAATCAGCAGGATAGGAATGGCCCGACGCAGGAACGACGGGTCCACGCGCAACACCACTATCGTTCCCAACGCCGCCCCAATCAGCGAAAACACAAACGCCCGCCCGCAATCGCGCAGTGGCACTGCGCCGGCCCGCGCGTAGTGCCAGGCTGCGCTGCCCGAGCCGCAAGTGGACTGGATCTTGTTTGTGCCAAGCGCCTGCTGCGCGTTCACTCCTAAGCTCAGCAACACTGGCACCGTGATGAGCCCTCCTCCACCCGCAATCGAATCCACAAATCCGGCAAACAGACCGGTCAGGAAAAGCAGGCAAATTGAGAGCAGATGATTAATGGCGCGAAAATTAACCGCGGATTACGCGGATTACACGGATAAAAAGCTTCAAACTTCAAACTTCAAACTTCAAAGAAACCTCAAACTTCAAGCGCGGTCGTGGCAGCTTTTGAAGTTTGAGGCTTGAGAGTTCCTTGAAGTTTGATGTTTGAAGTTTGAAGTTTTTTTGAGGGTTCCTCGAGGTTTGATGCTTGATGTTTGAAGTTTCCGCTTTCGACTTTGTTCCGGCTTGCCATGGCCCATTCGCTCTGCAACCTTGACCGCGTTTTCATGAAAGTAGTCATTCTCTGCGGCGGCAAAGGCACCAGGCTTCGCGAAGAAACCGAGTTCCGGCCCAAGCCCATGGTGCCCATCGGCAAACAGCCGATCCTGTGGCATATCATGAAGTATTATGCCCATTTCGGGCATAAAGAATTCGTCCTCTGTCTCGGCTACAAAGGCGAGATGATTAAGAACTATTTCCGAAACTATCTTTGGAACACGTGCGACATTTCCCTGTCCCTGGGGCGCGAGTCCAGGATTCAATTCCATGATCGCCACGCCGAGGAAGATTGGACTGTTACCCTGGCCGATACCGGCGAGGATTCAATGACTGCGTATCGTCTCAGACAGGTTCGACGCTATGTGCCTAAGGGCAAGCCCTTCCTGTTCACCTATGGGGATGGGCTCTCGAATATTGACATCACCGCGACGCTTAAGGAGCACCGCCGCTCGGGCAAGCTTTGCACCATATCAGCCGTCCACCCCGCAGGCCGCTTCGGGGCGCTCAAGGTCGAGGAGAGCGGCGCAATTCGAACGTTTGTCGAAAAACCGCAGGTCGAGGAAGCATTCGTCAACGGCGGTTACATGGTTTGTGAACACAAAGTGTTCGACTATTTGCCTGATGACCCAAATGTTCCCTTCGAGACGACCCCGATCGCCAATCTCGTCCGCGATGGCGAGCTTCAATCCTATCGGCACGAAGGCTTTTGGCAGCCGATGGATACGTATCAGGAGGCGCAATATTTGAACAGGCTTTGGAATGAAGGGAAGGCGCCGTGGAAGGTGTGGTAGAGGAAGGCCGAAGCTCGAAATCCGAATTCCGAATTCGGAATTCCGAAGCTCGAAGTGTTTGGCAGGAAAATTTAGCGGCAGGAAAAGCTGACAGAAAAATTAGAGACACAAAAATGGGAATGAGAAATTCTCTCCGAAATCCGAATTCCGAATTCCGACGCTCGAAGAGTTTGGCAGGAAAATTTAGCGGCAAGAAAATCTGACAGAAAAATTAGAGACAGAAAAATGGGAATGAGAAATTTTCTTGCCACTGAATTTTCTTGCCGATTCCTGACCGCTTTCTGGCGCTCGCGGTTTCGCATCGGACTTTGGATTTCGGGCTTCGGGTTTCGGGCTTCGGATTTCGGGCTTCCTTCGGCTTGTTGCTCATGACCGCCAAGAAACATCATTTCTTCTCCGGCGCTTATTCCGGCCGCAACGTCTTGGTCACTGGCCATACCGGCTTCAAAGGAGGCTGGCTTTGCCAATGGCTCCTTGGCCTTGGTGCTGAGGTCACCGGATACAGCCTGCCGCCGCCAACGCAACCGGCCTTGTTCGAGCAGTTGGCTCTGGCCGACCGCATGCATCATCTCGATGGGGACGTGCGTGATGAAGTCGCCTTTACTCAAGCCGTTCGAAAATCGGCGCCAGACTTCATTTTCCATTTAGCCGCCCAGTCCCTTGTGCGCGAGTCCTACAGAACTCCTGTGGCCACCTGGCAAACGAACGTGATGGGAACAGTTCACGTATTGGAGGCGGCACGCGGCCTGAACAAAAAATGCGCCGTCGTGTGCATTACCAGCGACAAGTGCTACGAGAATCGCGAATGGCTCTACGGCTACCGCGAGGAAGATTCATTGGGTGGCCATGATCCCTATAGTTCCAGCAAAGGCGCGGCTGAGATCGCCATCGCCGCCTGGCGTCGCTCTTTCTTTCAGAGCCGCGACGCTAATTCCAAAGGCGTGAGTATCGCCAGCGCGCGCGCCGGCAACGTCATCGGCGGCGGCGATTGGGCCACCGACCGCATCGTTCCCGACTGTGTGCGCGCCTTGCAGCAGCGCGAACCCATCGCCGTGCGAAATCCTTGCGCCACGCGTCCCTGGCAGCATGTGCTCGAACCGCTCAGCGGCTATCTCTGGCTCGGGGCTCGCCTATACGGTGGCGCGGACGGCTCGTCC
>PSRM01000084.1 GCA_003176045.1 Verrucomicrobiota bacterium
GTCATAGGGGGGGAGGGGGGTAGGGCCGATTTGAGCTTGAGTTGGCTGCGCTTCACTGACTTTGACTGAGTTAGACTGAGTTTGGCTGTCCATAGGATTGCGTTGGAATGATGGAATGTTGGAATAATGGAATAATGGAATGATGGAATGCGGAATTTTGGATTTTTGGATTGGTGGATTTATGGGGGATATTGGATACTGGGATGCTGGATTCTGGATTCTGGATAACGGCTTCGATTAAGTTGGCGATTAAGCTCTCGATTAAGTTAAGGACAAAGTTAAGGAACTGAGTTTTGGGACGAAGGGGCAGGGAAAGGTCCGCCAAGGCCAGCGGCTATGGCGAGACAAGTTAATGTCCCGAAACTGGAGGCTAGCCAGAATCAACCCCGCTCTTACCCACGCGTGGGCTGGGCCAGCGCCAGACCTGCGGAAAGCAGGCGCGACAATATCGCGCAGAGTCAGGAGATGTCAACAAGAAATCTTTACAAGGGACTTCTTCCGGACAACTGCGGTTAGCTTCTCGAGCCGGCCGGCTGGGGCGGCGTATGGGATGATGACTTCATGGGCCAGGGCGGCGACAAGCTGGTTGCGGCGGTCGCAGTTCTCGCGAGTGGCGCGGTGCTGATTAAGGCGAAAAGGTGAAAGGATGAGCGGCCTGCCTTCGGCGATGGCGGTTTTCCATTCCGGGGGCAGCCTAAGTTTGGAGAGGCGTCGGGCTGGGCAGATGATGACCGGGGATTTGCCGCGGAGCAGTATCGCGAGACACTCTTTCTCAATGGGAGTTTGAAAGCCGCTAATAACCGCGTGGTTGCCGGTATGGGCCGCCAATGAGCCTAAGCCGCTCGGGGATTCTTGTCACGAGGCCATTCAATTTTCCAGAGATTTCTAAGGCCATTAATTGGTCTGTTGTTCACCGCGCCGAAAGGCGGGGATGCGCAACCGCCTGCGTTTAATTGCGATGGAGGGTGTCGTGTGGCCGAGGCGCTGGGCGAGCTCGCGATCAGGCATGGTGCCCAGCAGTTGGGTCTGATCAGCCGTCCAGTGCGCCCAGGAACAAGTCGGACACTTTACCCCGAGCCGGCGGCGGCGTGTGAGGACGGCGCGGCGCGTGCGGCCCGTTCGGGCGGCTGCCTCGTCATCCGTCAGGCGACCGAGAAGTTTGTTCTCTTCAGCCGTCCATGGCCGGCGGCGTTTCACGTCCAGTGACCCCGTGCGCTTGATTCTTGCGAGAGCCCGTTTTTTCATCAGGCGCCGGAACCTGGCAGAGCGGCGCCTGGGGTTGGCCGCCATCACCATGGCGTTGGAACTGCCTCGCCCGGCTTCCCCAGCCATTCGGGCGTAGCGCAGAAGCTTGCTGGAGCCCTCGTTCCATTCTTTGACGCCGAGAACCTTGCGCCATTTATAGACCGTGATAATGGACACGCCCCAATGATAGGCCACCACGGGCTTCGCCTCGCGGCGCACGGCGCGGATGAGGTCGCCGCACAAAAGCGGCGAACGGCCCCACTTGGCGGGCCAGGAAATCGGCGCGTCCGTGTAGCCATCTACTGGCGTCCATCCGCGCATGGCGCAGCGCAGGCAGCCGCTTTTCGGCACGCGCGGCGCCCGATAAGGACCGCCGACAAGCTGAAAACGTTTGGGGATTGAGAGCATCTGAGATTACCAAAACTTCCACGATCTTATTGTTCTATGGTGCGTTCAAATCTCAGGCTCTTCAACACAAAAACCCGTTCCTGGGTATTCCGGTCATTGTCGCGGAATCGGGCCGAGAGGTCGTTTTCAGATTTCAGATTTCAGAGGGAAACAGGAAAGAGAAAATAGAAAATAGAAAAAGGGACGGAATGCCCGGGATGCATACGAGATTGCAGGATTCGATTTTCCGCGGGCTGGGAATGCACGGGATAGCCGATAGCCAACAGACGATAGGCGATGACAGACCATGGACCACGGACCAGGGGCCAAGGGAGACCGGTCAATAGCAAATAGAAAATAGAAAATAGACAAGGGGATGTCGGAGAGTTTATCGCAGATTTGAGATTTCAGGTTTGAGGAGGGCGCGAGCCCGCGCGCGAGAATGGAAAATGGCAAATGGCAGATGGCAAATGGGATGGATGGGAACAAAGGAAGCGCGTAACAGATTCCGCCACTTGAACGGCAGATTCGTTTAGCACTATCATTCGCTCCGATGAAATCTGCGCTCGCTGCCATCCTCCTCTGTCTGTCCCTATGCCTGAGCGCCGCATCCGAGCAACCCTCGTGGCAACCGTCAGGGCTTTATGGCGCGGAGGCGCGCAAGGTGATGGAATATGTCCAAAAAACGTTTTGGGACTCGGCCAAAGGCATTTACACCAAGAGCGCACAGGACCGGACGCCGGATTATGTGTGGCGGCAGGCGGCGGCATTTTCAGCCCTGGTGGGTGCGGCTCGACACGAACCGCAGATCTATCGGCCTGTCCTGGCGCAACATTTTCGGGGACTGGAGGCGTACTGGGATGCGAAAGTCGCCATCCCCGCGTACGAACCGGCACCGACCCGCGGCAATGGACATGACAAATACTACGACGACAACGCATGGCTGGTGATCACGTTCCTTGAGGCCTATCAACTGACGGGCGAACGGGCGTACTTGACGCGAGCGCGAGAGACCGCACGATTCGTGTTCAGTGGATGGGACGACAAGCTGGACGGTGGAATTTGGTGGCACCAATCGCACAAGGACGATTCCAAAAATGTGTGCGCGAATGGGCCTGGGGCGGTAGGTTTTCTTTACCTGGCGCGGCTTGGGCCGGCAGGCGAGGCGCCCGGCTGGCTGCAGGCAGCGGAGAAGGCCGTAACCTGGACGACAGCCAAACTGCAGGCGTCTGACGGACTTTATGAGGACCGTGTGATTGTGAGCACCGGGCAAGTTAAGCGCGGCAAGCTCACTTACAATTCCGCCCTGATGCTGCGGGCCTACCTGGGGCTTTATCGGCAAACCGGCAGGAGCGAGTTTCTCGACCAGGCCAAACGCATCGGCAAAGCCGCAGCGTGGTTTTGCGATAAGCAGACCGGGGTTTATCGCGATCCGCTCAAATGGTCTCAATTCATGGTCGAAGCCGACCTCGACCTCTATCGCGCTACGCATGATGAGGATCTGCTCCATCGGGCCCGGACGAATGCCGACGCATATTACGCTGCCTGGACCAAAGAGGCGCCGGCGGATATGATGTCCAATGTGGGCACCGCGCGAATTCTGTGGCTGCTGGCGGATATGGAAACAGCAGCGGGCCGGGCGTTTTGGGCTGCGGCCGATATGAGACCAGAAGACCACAAGACCACGGACCAAAAGACTACTGGCCAGTGAAGGGAAGTTAAATGGGTTAAATGAGTTAAATGGGTTATGCGCTGCCGGTCAACAGGCGATAGGCGAAAACAGTCCAAAGTCCAAGGTCGCGGGCGGGCAGGAAACGAAGAGGTTTAACCGCGGAATACGCGAAATACGCGAAAACTGGAACCGCTAATCAACGCTGATGGACGCTAATCTTTTAGAAGATAGAAGATAAGCGAAATCGAGGACAAGGACGAGGACGAGGACGATCATTTCGTTTGAGGAGGGACTCCTTACGTCATCCCCTACAGTGGGCCGGGGCTTGGAGTCGGGTTAAGCCGCCTCGGCAAAGTCCACCACGGTGATTCTGTCCTTGCCTTCGGCCTTGCTTTGGAAGAGGCAGCGGTCGGCTTCGGCGAGCAGGTCGCGCTCGTTTTTGGCGTCCTCGGGATAGGAGGCCAGGCCGAAGGAGGCGGTCAAGTGCGCGTTGATGCCTTCCTTAGCCAGGAATTGGGTTTCGGCAATGATGTCTTTCATGCGGGCGACTTTGGCGCTGGCCTGATGCTTGGTTTGGCGGGGCAGGATGGCGATGAACTCGTCGCCGCCGTAGCGGACGAGGCGATCCTCTTCATCCAGCACGCGATGGACGGTCTGGGCGACCTCTCGCAGGGCTTTCGCGCCCAAGAGATGGCCGTGAGCGTCCACGAGGCGCTTGAAATTGTCCAGGTCGAAGAAAACCAGAGACACATGTATGCCCTTGCCTCCGGGGCCGTCCAGGACGCGATCCAGATAGCGATGCAGGTAACGGGTGTTGT
Source organism: Verrucomicrobiota bacterium (assembly GCA_003176045.1). Classification (GTDB taxonomy): domain Bacteria; phylum Verrucomicrobiota; class Verrucomicrobiia; order Limisphaerales; family UBA8199; genus PSRM01. The sequence continues at coordinate 4,123 of PSRM01000084.1, forward strand.
TGAAGCCGGAGACGTCATCGGTCACGGCCAGTTTCATGACCCGTTCGTGTTCTCGTTCCAGTTCCTGCGACCAATGGCGCATGCGCAGCAGGTTAGCCACACGCGCTTTTATCTCCTGCTCGTTCAGCGGCCGCACGATCACGTCGTCCACGACACGGCCCAAGTGCCGGCCCGGCATGCTGCTGCGCCGGCGAACTGTGATTAGCAGAAAAGGCAAAAGGACCGGTTCCTCGGCCTTACGACGCGCGCGCACTTTTGGGCGCAAAGCCCTTAATGAGGGGCCGTCGATGATGACCAGGTCACATTCGGCTTCCAAAGGGTGTTCCGCGTCGGGCAAAAGAATGTGGCAAGTTTTGGACAGCCACTCTTCCAGTCTGTGTCTGTCCTTCCTTTTTCTGACTTGTAATAACACCCGGTCCATGCTGAGGAGCGGTCCGAGCGGGCCGCGGCCTCAATTCAATGTGCCATATAAGCGTGAAACGTAAAACGTGAAACGTGAAAGTGCGCTTGCGAAATGGGTAGTAAGTGGGGATAATGGAAGCGGATGAGAGAGATTACTTTCAGGGTTGAGCACGACGAAAGTGGATGGCTGGTGGCTTCCTGGGACGAAGGTGAAGGGAAAGGCGGAATTACCACGCAGGGGCGTGATTTGCGTGAACTGCAGGAGAATCTAAAGGAGGCGGTGACCTGCCATTTTGACGAGGGAAATATCCCGGCCACGATTCGCCTGCATTTTGTTAACGATCCTGTTCTTGCCACTGCGTGAAGCTCCCCAGGGATGTCTCTGGCTCTAAGGCGTAGAAAGCTCTAAAGAGGCTCGGCTTCGTCACAACTCGTCAGGTGGGTTCGCATATCCGCATGGCCAAAGGTCCTTGGCGTGTCACTATCCCAGATCACCGTTCCATCGCCCCAAAAACGCTTCAAAACATGCTGAGACAAGCCGGCGTATCTTTGGAGGAATTCTTAAAGCAGCTTTAAATGATGGCATCAAGAGCGCGGCGGATAAGATGAAGTGGCTTAGATCCAATTTGGGCGGCCGCCTCGATCTCCTGGCCTGTATCGAAGGACCTGTATATGGCGCGGCTTTTTTCGTGGTGCAGGATTTCTGAGCGGAAGTCAAAGTGAAAGCCAAAGTGAAAGACGAAGTGCTCGATCTGGTTGGCTTATTCTCCTTCCGCTTTGGGACTTTGGATTTTGGATTTTGGACTTTGGAGTAATTTCTGCGCGTTCCCGATTACGTAATCCCACTGGAACGCCGGGCCGGGGTCCGTTTTATCCGTTTGCACGTGGTAATGTCCCAGCACTCCCTGGTATTTATCCAGATCATCATCGGCTAGCTTCTGGGGGATGAGCTTGCCTGAGCCGTCTTTGGGATAATCACATTTGATCTTCGGGAAGACCTTACAAAGGGTCGCAGTGAGCTTGATGAGCGCGCGATACTGTTCTGGTGTATAATCGTACTGCACGAGGTCCTGGCCCTGAATGGTGCCGCGTACCAGCTCGGGACGGGCGGGATGGCCAACAAAGCCTTTGGTGTGGATGGCGCCGTCTCCATAAGCGGATGGGATCGTGATGCGGACTCCGCCATGGCTGTCCTTGGCGTACCACTCATCAAGTGTCTCTGCCCGCTTGGGATGATAGGCTCCCATGTTGGCGATTTCGATTCCGACCGAACGGCTGTTGGCAATGGTTGCGTGCCAGGCGCGTTCCTTCAGATCAAGTGTCTGGTAAAGGGTGCCGTCCAGATCGAGCATGAAATGCACACTGAGATCGCGGTGGTCTTGAAGGATGTTGAAGCATTGGCGGCTGGTGCCGCAGACGTCGAAATGGATCACGAACTGGTCCACAACCTTTTGCAGCAGCGGTAGGTCCCAACCGCCACCCCTGACCCGTTCGATGTCTTCGTCGGTCATCACGCTGCGCTTGCGCATGTTGTAGCGGTTGGGCTGTGTAAGCAGATCGTTCTCGCGCCAGGAGGTGCCCCAATCGGATTTGTCGAGCGGCACAAAACGCCGTTCGACGCGGTAAGCGTCATAACCGCCGGGGTCCATCCAAAGGATCACCCGCGTGCCGGTGTGCACGAACTGCCCGCACACCACGATCTCGTCGCCTTTGCGATGCTCGAAAACGCCGAGTTCCGGCGGTACGGAGCCGCGCGCGTGAGCAAGCGGACTGGGGCTGATGCCGGTCAGCACGGCCCCACTGAGACAAAAACGCCAAAATCTTTTTACAGAAGCAAACGAAGGAAGCAAAGGAGGGCCGGTGTGGGAGCGGTTTTTGACACAACGCATACGCATATTTCGGAGAATAAAGCGGCGGCTGTCAAACTCCAAGTAATGAGGAGAAAAGCCTAAACCTCATTGACCAAACCCGGGCAACCGAGGATAATGGCAATGGTTCCTCACAAGCATGTATTCCGCCTTTCTAGATGTCCCTTGGCTCTCAAAATCGCATAGCTTGCGTATGCTGGAGTTGGGGAGAGGAACCTCGCCGAGATTTGTTTCCTGGTGTGTGGCGATGGTCCTTAGCCTTACCTTGGGACTGACTCAGACGATTCAGGCGCAAATCCCGAACGAACCCCTGGAAACCTTTGTGGTCACGGACGGTCAGGTAAACGCTTTAGCCATCAACAGCAACATGCTCTACTTCGGAGGGCAGTTTAATTTCGTCGGCGCGCGCACCGGCAGCGGTGTGCCCGTGACTGCCACGACCGGACAAGCCGAGGCGGTTTATCCAAGTATCAACGGCGACGTTTTTACGGCTGTAAACGATGGCCAGGGCGGCTGGTTTGTGGGCGGGTCCTTTTCCGTCGCGGGCGGCTTCCTGCGAACGAATTTGGTTCATATCCGAAGCGATCGCACGGTGGACCCGAACTGGGCACCCGTGGTGGCAGGCGGCAGGGTATACTCCCTGATCCTGTCGGCGGGCACGCTCTATGTCGGAGGCGGTTTCACCAACGTGAGTGGGCAGACGCGAAATCGGCTGGCGGCACTGGACAGCAGTTCGGGCGCCCTGCTGTCCTGGAATCCCAATGCCAACAGCAACGTCAGGACCATGGCTCTCACTTCCTCTAACATGTATATCGGCGGCGAGTTCACCACGCTCGGCGCCCAAACGCGCAACCACATTGGGGCGGTGGATCTGACCATGGGACAGTTGGCCGCGTGGAACCCGGGGGCGGGGGATTGGGTGTACGCCATGACGTTGTCCGCAGGGCATCTCTATGTGGGCGGATATTTCACCAGCATGAGCGGCCAGAGCCGAGGTTATGCAGCGTCGTTCGATCTTTCAACAGGGTCACTGGACAGTTGGAATCCCGGTGCCAGCAGCGATGTATGGGCACTGGATGCGTATCAAAACGTAATCTTCATGGGCGGCTTGTTTACCGCGGCGGGCGGCAGCAATCGAACGAACATCGCGGCGGTGGACGCCACAACGGGCCTGGCAACAAGCTGGGATGCCAGGCTTAGCATCAACAGCGGCGGTTCGTGGGTTACGGCCCTGAAAGTGTACAGCAACGCGCTTTATGTAGGGGGGATTTTCCAAAGTATTGGTGGCCAGCCGAGGGAAATGGCAGCAGCGTTGGATCTGACGACCGCCAACGCTACGGCCTGGGACGCGAAAGTGAATTTGCAAGCCTGGGCCTTCGCCGGCGCAGGGAACACGCTTTACTTAGGCGGGCAGTTTGGCGCGGCGGGCTGCGTCACGCGCACAAACCTGGCGGCCTTCGATCTTTTGTCGGGCCGGGTCACCTCCTGGAGCCCCTCCGTTGCAGTGCGCAACGGCGTACCCGTTAACGCGATGGTGATTGCCAGCAACGCGCTTTTTATCGGAGGCTATTTTAACACTGTCGGCGGGCTGACTCGCTCGAATCTTGCCTCACTTGATTTAAATACCGGTGCGGTTTTGGATTGGTCACCAAATCCTTACAACGCGACTATCTATTCCCTAGCCACTTGGAGCGATCGGCTCTTTGTGGGCGGCACTTTCAACAATATCAGCGGCATAGCTCAAAACTATTTTGCTGAGTTCGATCTGAGCACACTCATGCTCACGGGGTGGAATCCATTCGTCAGCGGCTTTGTTCAAGCCATGGCCGTGGATGGAGACACATTATACATCGGAGGTAATTTCGGTACGGTCAGCGGCCAAACGCGACGCAGGGTGGCCACATTCGACCTGACGTCGGAAACGTTGACGTCCTGGGACGCCGGGTTGACCACGGGTCAATTTGTTGACGCGATCACTGTCTCCAGCGGCAAAGTTTATCTGGGCGGCTATTTCAGTGTGATCAACGGCTCCAACCGCACCAACTTCGTTGCATTGGACGCGTCCACGGCACAGGTGCTGCCTTTGGTTGCCAATTGCGACCAACCTATTTATGCCCTGGCGGCCTCCTCGAATTATGTTTTTCTTGGCGGCAATTTCAGGCTGATCAACGGTCAGAGCCGGCCTTTCCTGGTCGCGTTGGATGCGAATGCGAACGCGCTCACATCCTGGATCCCTGGCCCAGACCAATATCCGAAGTCCCTCCGGGTCCAGGGCAATACTCTCTATTCGGGGGGCTGGTTTCTCCACGCTGGCGGCGAGACCACTATCAGTCTGGCAGCTTTTCCGCTTGGCCTCATGGGTAACCCTTATATTGTCACCAATTCAATGCAGCGCCCGGTCAGCAGCGCTCCCCAATTCCGCCTCGTGGCTCTGGGGATACCGCAAGCCTCTGTCCTTGGCTCGACGAATCTGAATAACTGGCAACTCCTTCAGTCCGTTCCTTTGGTTGACGGCAATGGCCAGTTCGTGGACACGGATTCAACTACTCGTCCGAAGCGCTTCTATCGGATCAGCGTACCTTGAACATTGGCTTCGCAGCCCCCACATGAATATGTCAGCACCCTCCTTGGATTTAAAGTGCCAAAACTGATAATATGGTATTAGTGCAGTATCTCAAGTCTTCATCCTTCCTCATCCGTGGTTTAAGAATTTTCCTGCTCCCGATCGCGCTCATCAGCCTGTCGGCTCCCCTGCCCTTGCCCGCCCAACAATTCCGCGCCGCGTGGGCGGATGTTTTTCATGTGGGGATGGGCAGCACGACGGAGGTCAATAACCTGGTTTCCACTCTGGTGAGCGGCAAATACAACGCGGTGATCGTGCAGGTGGTGGGTTATATGGATAGCAACGGAACGGGCTCGCACGGAGCACAATATAAATCGAGCATTCTGCCCTGGTCCACCCGCGTCAACGCGAGCTTCGATCCACTGTCCTATCTCTGCACCCAGGCGCATGCAAACGGTATCCAGGTCCATGCTTGGCTGGGTGGAAGCGGACTGGCGATGTATCGGGTGTCAACTGTGTGGCCGCCGGGAGGCAATTCGACGCTGGCCAACAACCCGCAATGGTTCATGGTTCCACAAACCAACAGCGAAGGCGGGGCGGTGGCGGCATACGCGGACGGTTACGGGCTGGATATGGGCTCGCCTGATGCACAGGAGTACATCGTGAGCATCGTCAAGGAACTGGTCACCAATTATCAAATTGATGGAATCAACTGGGACGAGGAGATCAACGGTTCAGAGTACACGAGTGGCATGGGTTTTCCTGCCTACAGTCAGGCCGCATACCCGCGCTCAGGTCTTGCCCGCTACCGCATCATGACGAACACCAGCACAAATGTCACACCCAGTGCCACTGATGCCACTTACGGAAATTACCGGCGGCGCTATAAGAATGAACTGATCGCGCGGTGCAAGGCTGAGATCCAGGCGATAAAAAGCAATCCGCGCCAACCCTTGCGCTACACCGCCGCCGTGATGGCCTACAGTCCCGTGCCTTCGAGTTGCGATTTCACGCCCTCGAGCGCATATATCTATTACTCGGATTGGGCCACCATGCTTCAGCAGGGCTGGCTCGATGCGGCGATCCCGATGTGCTACAGCAGCAGCACCTTCAATTCCTGGTGCGATCGGATGACCTGCTGGCGCTATAACCGCGACATCTTCACAGGAGTAGGAGCATATCTGCAAACCGACTCCACTATCCTCTCAGAGTTCCAATATGCCTATAATACGAAGGGCTATAACGGCGCGGTGACCTATTCCTACGCTGTGGCAAACAATTCCAGTCCATATAACGGCGATTTTTGGAGTTACATCTCGACCAATTTTTATACCACCACTGCGAGCGTTCCCACAATGACCTGGCGCAACCCGGCGACCGCAACCGAGGGAACGATGTGGGGCCGCGTGTATGACGCCAAAGCGGCGGCGTATGTGGACAATGCCACGGTGACAGTAGCCGGCGGGCCTACTGTTCAGACGGATGGCAACGGATACTATGTCGCCACGCTCATCCCGGCTTCGGGCAGTGGCACAGTTCATTCTACGACTGCCAGCAAAACGGGCGCCCTTTCACAGACGATTAGTAACGCCACAGTCCTGCCTGGAGATATAGTTCGATATGATTTCATTTTGAACTTGACTCCTCTGGCGCCCAGCGGCCTGACGGCCAACGCTCTCAACGGTTCCCAAATCGCCCTGGCGTGGACGAATAATGCAACTAATGCGACGGGCAACGTGGTTTCGCGAAGCCTCGTTTCCAGCAACTCCTACACGGATATCGCCTCGTTAGGTCCAAGTGCCTCGAGCTACACTAACAGCGGCCTGGCGCAGGGCACCACGTACTACTACGTCGTGCGCGCCACCAACTCTGCCGGCGCTTCACCGAACTCAGGTCAGGCCAGCGCAACCACCCCCACGGCGCCGAGCATTAACACCCAGCCGCAAAGCCTCAGTGTGCCGCAAGGCTCGAACGCCACCTTTTCGGTTTCCGCCACAGGCACGGCGCCGCTTTCATATCAGTGGCTTTTCAACTCCACCAACATCAACTCCGCCACGAATTCCTCCTACACCCGCTCCAGCGCGCAGGCTGCCGACGCCGGCTCTTATTCCGTCGCCATTTCCAATTTAGCTGGAACAACCAACAGCTCGGCCGCCATTCTCAATGTACTGCCGCCTGCGCCCACCATTACTCAGGATCCCACCAGCCTCGCTGCTGTTCCGGGCGGGTCGGCTCAGTTCAGTGTGACGGCTTCAGGTTCGAATCCGGTCTATCAATGGCAGTTAAATCAGACCAACCTTCTGGGCGCAACGAGCACGCTGCTAACGATCAGTAACATCCAACAATCTACATTCGGTCCGTATCGCGCCATCGTTACCAACAGCGGCGGCGCTGTTACCAGCAAAGTGGCCCAGTTGAGCCTGGCTGTCAGTCCACAGCTTGTCGGAGCGTCACTCCAGGCAAATACTTTCTCTCTCCAATTTACGTCGGAGCTTGGGCCGATCTACGCGCTCGAGTTCAAGCAGGCCTTCAGCGACCCCGCCTGGCTTGAATTAGCAAGAACTAACGGAACCGGCTCGATCATCAACCTCAGCGACAGCTCCGCGACAAATGACGCGCGCTTCTACCGCCTGGAGTTACATTAAGGATTTCTTTCAACCGTCAGGTCGCTCCGGGATTTGGCCGCAGTCATGCTTCGAGTGATTTTTTGAAGCATCTGGAAGGCTGGGAAACAGGCTTCTTGTGCTCAGTGAGGTTTGCTTTTTACTGTCTGGAAAAGTATTGACAAGCATTTCTAATTCTGAGCAAAATCGGGAGTCCATGAGAGCTGTAAATTCGCTATTGTCGCAGTCTGGCTCCTTCCGACACGGTCATTGAAAAGCCGGTGGCCGAGGATTCTCATGGAAAAGCATTTCCCCTTCACCCACGGAGCGCTAAGGGGCACTTTTCTCTCAGTGTATCTTGTTTGGGTTCTGTTGCTTGGGCAGGCAATTGCTCCGCACAAGGCCCAAGCCAGCGCAACCAATCTTTGGGTGAACATTGGCCCCAGCCCAATTCTAGTGAACGGAGCGGCCGCGGTGAGTGGCCGCGTGCCAGCCATCGCGGTGGATCCGTCCAGTTCAAATCATTGGCTGATCGGTGCGGCAGATGGAGGAGTCTGGCAGACGCTTGATGCCGGCGTGAATTGGGTTCCCTTAACTGATGACCAGGCCACGCTGGCAACCGGAGCGATTGCTTTCGCCCCGAGTAATCCAAATATCATCTACGTTGGCACTGGTTTTCCATTACTGTCGGTAGCCACTTTCGCCGGGGCTGGTCTTTTAAAGTCCACCAATGGTGGCACTGCCTGGCAACTAATGGCGACCTCCAATTTTGCGGGAGCAGCGTTCAGCGCTATCATTGTTCATCCAACCAACCCCGCCGTTCTGCTGGCGACCACGGCGCAGAGCGGCGTCGGAATTGATCCGCTGCTCAAGCCCTTGACGGTTCCGCCGAGAGGCATCTTCAAGTCCACCAACGGCGGCGTGAGTTGGTCCCAAAAAGGCCCTGTTGTCTCAACCAGCAACGCCGGCGACGGGACTGCTCTGACGGCGAATCCCACCAACTTCAATCAAATGTATGCCGGCATCGGCGTGTCCTTCGTAGCGCAAACCAACGGCGTTTACCGCTCGACGGATACGGGAGAAACCTGGGGCCAGATCATCGGACCGTGGAGCACAATGACCGGCGGCGTCGGGCGAGTGGCTGTGGCAATTGCTCCTTCCAACCCGAATGTGGTTTATGTCAGTGTCCAGGACGCTTTTAACGGCATAGGCCACGATGGAGGCTTGCTCGGGTTATGGCGCACAGACAATGCCTGGGCTGGCACGCCCACCTGGGCACAGGTCCCAACTGCGGCCACCGACGGAACTCTGCCAGGCTACGGTTACTGCGGCAATGCTTGCTGGGCCAGGTTGGGCATCACGGTTGATCCGAGCAACCCCGATATTCTTTACGCACTGGGAATCACTTTCTGGAAATGCACCAATTGTGGAACGAACCCAACTTGGACCGATGTGCGGGATGGCGATCACATAGATCAGTTTAGCGTTGCATGGACGGGCAATCGGCTCATCCTGGGAAATGATGGCGGTGTGTACAGTACTACCAATGGCGGCGCCAGTTGGTTCAACCATAACACGAACCTTTCGATTACTCAGTTTTATGCCGGCTGTCCTCACCCGACCAACGCCAATTTTGCTCTCGGCGGCACTCAGGACAACGGGTCAATAAAATGGAGCGGCTCCAATACCTGGCAGTGGTTCGGTGTTGCGGGCGATACCGGACCTTGCGCTATCTCGTCCAGCCACCCAGATATTGATTGGGCCTTCTATACCTTGCGCACGACTAATGGTGGCGCCACCCTGGACCAGGCGGCCTCAGGCATTGATTTTTCCCAAGCAAAGGTTTTTATTGCGCCCTGTGAGAAATGCCCTTCCAGAGACGACGTATTTATCACGGGGACCAGCACCCTGTTGAAGAGCACCAACTACTTCAGTGGCACGAATACTTCCTGGTTCACTAACAGCCCTACCCAGGATGAGCCCATTTCGGCGCTGACCTTTGCGCCAAGTGACACCAACTGCAACACTTACGCCTTTGGAACTCAATTTGGCAACCATCTGCTCCTGACTTCCAATGGCGGTACGACCTGGGCCAATCTCGATCTAAGCAATGCCGTGCCCAATCGCTACGTGACCGATCTGGCGTTTAATCCTACCAACGCCAACATTCTTTACGTGACGTTATCGGGCTTTGATGAAAATACGCCGGCGCAACCTGGCCACGTTTTCCAAACCACGAACGCTTTTGGAGTCTCTCCCACGTGGCTCAACGTCAGCCCGCCAGCGGATATCCCGCACAACACGGTTGTGCTCGACCCTTCCAATCCGAATAATATTTATATCGGCACTGATATTGGCATTTGGAGAAGCTCCAATGGCGGCGCATCCTGGAGCCATATGGGGCCGGAGAGCGGGATGCCAAACGTAGCCGTGTTCGATCTGGAGATCAGCCGAGGCACGGGCAGGCTCATGGCTTTCACTCATGGCCGCGGGGCCTTTGTGCTGGTAAGCGCGCCGACGTTCCTGCCGCCAAGCTTGACTAGAACGAACCTCACTTTGAGTTTCCGGACTCTGCAGGGCCTTTCGTATTATATTGAATATAAAGATGCGCTAAACGCTGCTTCCTGGCAGCCGCTTCAAACTATTAGCGGCGACGGGTCGCTTAAAAGTTCAACCAACTCAATTCTTTTGTCTTCACAACGATTTTACCGTCTTAGAGTCCAGTTGGCACAGTAGGCGAGAGTACTCCTGTGATCACGATCCCGGTCCGGCCATAGTTTTGATGTAAAGCTTGGTGGCATGCACGTAGATGATGGCGCTCTTAATAGCGGGATGAGCGCTTGCCGATGGAGGAACCTTTCTGAAAAAATCTATGGATACGGGATAGCGGTTACCATAAACCATCGCGTTGGCTGGAATGGTCAAGCTGGTGGTGGTCGCCGGGAGCGCGCCAGGCTGAAAACTATTCGGAGTGTAGATGACGTACTCACCCGCCGGGTCGCTCACCACCACCCGAATGTAATCATTGGTGGTTGCGCCCGTGAAGGGCGTCCACTCCAGCGTGAATGGAAGGGTCGGATCAATCGTTTGCCCGGCGTCCCAATTTGTTAGCTGAGGAACCGGGAACTTGCGCGCGATCCCAAGCGTCAACGCCAAATCTACTTCTCCGTCGTTCAGCGTCTGGATATGGACCGTGTATTTGCCTGAGGGGTAGGCTTTATTGAGCGATTGCGAAGACGGGAAATCCTCCCCGTATTCGAAAAAGTCCTGGTAATTGGCAAACGCGCCCGACAGTTGCCGTATCGAACCATTGGGTAACTGAACTGTTGCTCCCGTAACTGCGCCCGGAAAACCTGGATGAATATCTGTCTCGAAAACCGAGGGGACGCTGAGATCGGATTGGATCACTGTGCTGCCGTTGGTTTGAGAATAGATGTCATCTTTCCCAAGCACCAGGGCAGCGATGTTCGGGCCGGGCGCGCTATCGGCATCCAAAATCGTAAGCGTCGAGTGAGGACGAATCACCAATCCAGCGCCACTAGTCGCGTTCGTGAGACTCAGATGCACCGTTAGCGGTGGATCAGCCGTGCCGTCATTGATCAAAGGCACCTCGAATGTTTGGCTCGTCACGCCATCCGGAAAGTCAAGTGTGTCAGCGACTCCTGCATAATTCACTCCGTTGGACGCGGTGCCATCGGCCGAAAAATAATCCACAGTCACCTCACCCTGGCTGCCCTGAGTGCGCTCGACTGTAATGATTGCCGAACCATTGGTCTCGTAGCCGATGAAACCCGCAGACGCGAATCTGAAAACACCGGCCGGGTTCAATGTCTTGATCGAGAAACGAGTTACCCGCTCTTCCGCCAGGAACTGCGCCGGCGCGCTGTTGGTTGCATAACTAAAATAGTGGCCAACATAGATTTCCGCATTGTAATTGGTTGCAGGTTGTAAAGTGCCCGCGTTAATTGTCAGATTTGTCTCGGTCCGGCTCTGGCGCGGTCCGACGAACACCCGGTCGCCATTGGTGGCATAGACCGCGACCTTTATGAAATCACGCGACCCGGCTCCGACGATTTGGTCCCAGGCCAAAGTGAACGGTTGACTGGCATCCAGGCGCTGGGCCTCCTGGTAATTAGCGATGCGCAAAGGCGCCAGCCCTTTCGCAGTAGCAGGCAGCACGGCTTTTATCAGGTGCGAGTCTCCGCCAGACCCTGTTACCTGGAACTGATACGCTCCCGCAGGCGCGGGGCCCGGCAGATGGTAAGTCTCTCCTTCCTGCCTTGTGGTCACGAAATAGGTTCCTTCGTTGCTCAATGCCAGGGACCATCCGTTCTGTCCGCCGGGCGAATTCAACGTCACCGAGTTAATGCCGCCGGAAAAGGCCGGTCCCACCTCGCCGAAAAGGTCGTGTGCGGCGGCGCTCGTCGTCGAAGCCCGATTCGTGGTCGCCTGCGTGAAGAACTCCTCGCGAATCAATTCCGTAAACCGAACTTCCTGCGCCAACAGGCGCTGTGGAAATGCAAAACCAAAGGCCAATAAGCCACAAGAAACCAATGAGAACCACGGCCGCGCCATAACAGATCCTTTCGAATGGTGATTGTTTCCACCAGTTTCTGGATTTTTCCCTTTACGTCAAGAAGAATTTCGCCATGCCGTCTTGCCGAGGCAGGGCTAGGTAGGGCAGGCTTTCCAGCCTGCCGGTTCAGGGGGCTTTTCAGCCCCCTGAACCACCTTATTGTGGTGTCGCGACGCTGGAAAGCGTCGCAACCGGCAGGCTGGAAAGCCTGCCCTACAGACTTTGTCAGCAGCCGTGCTTGCCGAGGGCGCTCACCTGGGAGCGCGGGCATCTTGCCCGCGGGATCTACCCACGCTGGCGTGGGGTCTGTGTCAGGCGCTTGGAAAAAGGTGTGTTAATCCACGTGCATCTGTCAGACAATGCGCCAAGTGCGTGCTTTTTTCTGGTAAACAGGATGAACGTCCATTTCAGATTAAGCTTTTCTGTCGCGGTGGTGGCTGTTTGGGCGGTGCGCGGCGGGGAATCTCCGAGCCAGTTCTTTAATGCGGCGCCGTACGCTGTTGGTTTGGATGAAGGGAAGGGGCTGGTGTGGGAGGATCCACGGGAGATACATTCTGTCGTGGTGGACTTCGCCGAGAAGGTTTCTGCGGATGTGAAGCTGCGGCTGGAATACTGGGGGAGTCATTGGCCAAAGCAGCACTTGCCCAAGGACCGTGAGCCGGGAGGCGGGGATACCGGGTGGTTGGAGCTGGGAAACTGGTCCGTCGGTGGATGGCGCGTGGCCGATACGGAACAGGTTATTTCGAGCAATTCCATCCGGTTTACGTTTCGTCCGATCAATGCGCACGAGTATCCGGCACTGAATGATTACGCTTCAACAGGGCGATACACGCTGAAGATTCGGATTGCCTCCGAGACGAGGCTACCAAAGATTGCTGCTATCCATGCGCTGACGGATTCAACGGTGGCGGAGAGGGAGGTTCGGATCGAATGGAAAGAGAGGCCGGCTCACAACTTCCGAGCAGAGGCGTTCAATGGGCAAATTGTGTCCACGAGTACTCCGGGCAAGCGCACGACTGTTTTGCGTGTGCTGACTGCGGTCAACAGCGATCCCAATACGTTTGATCGCACGCTGGTGACGCTCAGGAATGCGGCGGATACGTTCACCTTTAAAGTGGACGATCTGAGAGAAGGAGCGCTTTACCTGCCGGAATACGGAGCAGCGATACTGCCTGAAAATGATCGCCGCGATTATGCGACCGTAGCCAGGGAAACCGATTTTAGGGTTCAGGGTTCAGGGTTCAGGAATGGGAGAGGGCAAAACGAGGGGCGGAAGACGCTCTACGATCGAGTTACGGAGCTGCCGGAGCAGACCTGGGGCGCGGCCTGGAACGGGATGCCGCCGAAGAAATCGCGCATTTGTTTCATACTCGGGATGGACGGTTCGCGTCAAAAATTCCGGCTCAACAGTAATGGCGACGTTTTTTGGCGGTGGAATGACCAATATATGAGGCATCTACCGGCGATGGATACGCCCCGGCTCGATCAGGAGAAGCAACCGGTTCATTTCCAGTTCGGTTTGGCGGACAAGCCGGTGGAACGTGACATCGAGGAGGAGTCCATTCCCACGTGCATCACGACCTGGGACCAGGACGGGGTGCGCATCGTGCAAACGGCCTTTGCGACCACGCTCCAGGGGACCAGGGCCGATGGTCCGCCGCCGGCGCCTGATGCCTGCGCGGTTGCCATGGTCCGGTTCGAGTTTACCAACACGACCAGTGCTCTGCGCACGGCCAATCTGCCCGTGAGGATTCGCGGGGGCGAGAGCTACGATACTCTGCGGGTTGATGGCCTGGGCCTGATCTGGGATGGTGCGCGGCTGCGGGGCCAGATTCGCGGCGGCCGACCACCGGATGTGGTGAGTAATCGTCTGGATTGGAGTGCTTCGCTCGCGGCACATGCGACTGCGTCTGTTACCATCAAAATTCCGTACCTTCCGTTGGTGGAATCAGCCGAGACAACGGCTTTAATGGCTCTTGACTTTGATGCGGAGCGAAAAGCCACCGGGGATTATTGGCGCCGGGTTTTAGACAAAAGCGCTCGCATTATCACGCCCGAAGCTGCGCTCAATGATTTTTATCGCGCCGTGCCGGGGCATCTGCTCATCAATTCCGAGCTGGAGCCGGGAAGCGCCCGGCGCTTTGCGCGAGTTGGCTCGCTGAACTATGGCGTCTATGGCAATGAGTCGTGCATGATGGTGCTCGATTTGGACCGGCGCGGTTACCATCAGGAAGCTGCGGACTGCCTTGAGGCCTGGCTGAAATACCAGGGAACAGTTGAGTTGCCCGGTGACTTCGATTCCAAGGAAGGTGTGCTCTACGGAGCGGCCGGCTATGAAGCCGGCGGTTATAACCAGCACCACGGCTGGATCCTGTGGACACTGGCTGAGCATTACCGCTTCACGCGTGACGAGGCGTGGTTGCGCCGAGTGGCGCCCAACATTGTTGCGGCAGCGAATTGGATTATCCGCGAAGCCGCGCGAATGGAAGGACGGCACGACCTGTCGCGCGGCCTGTTGCCCCCTGGGGATCTCGAAGACATCGGCGATTGGTGGACGTGGCTTTCCACAAGTTGTTATACGTGGCGCGGTCTGGACAGCGCGGCCTGGGCGCTTGAACAGATTAAACACCCGGACGCTGCCCACATTCGAGGGGCCGCGAATGCGTATCACAAGAATCTGGTGGAGAATTTCCGGGCTGCTTCCGTTCGATCGCCCGTGGTGCGTTTGCGCGACGGGACTGCGATTCCGCAGATTCCTTCGTACGTCCAGCGGCGTGGCCGCAGCTTCGGCTGGATCTGTCAGACGCTTGAAGGGGCTATTCATTTGATCATCACCAAAGCCATCGAGCCGAAGTCAATCGAGGCGCAGTGGATTCTTAAGGATTACGAGGACAACCTGTTCCTCTCCAACCAATACGGCTACACACTGGACGATTTCGACAAGTACTGGTTTGGCCGCGGGGGCATGTCCATGCAGGCGTGCCTGTTGCTGGATGTGGAGGCTTATCTCTACCGGGACGATGTGAAACAGGCCTTGCGCGCCATGTTCAACGCGATCGCCCTCAACCATTTTCCCGATGTCCACATGAATACTGAGCACGCGCTGCCGGAAATGGGCGATTGGCGTGGAGACCATTACAAAACGTCTGATGAAGCCAACGCGTGTGGCTGGCTGCGCTACCTGTTTGTGCGGGAGGAGGGCGACGTCCTGCTAATCGGCCAGGCAGTTCCGCGCGAGTGGTTGGGGCCGGGTCAGAAGTGCGGCCTGGAAAACGGCGCCACGTGGTATGGGAGCATGTCCATTATGTATCGCGGCGAGCCTGGCCGAATCGTGGCGACGCTTCAGGGCCCGACGCGCAATCCGTGCCGCGAAATCCGGGTGCGGTTCCGGACACCGGGTGAGAAGGCACTGGCCAGTGTAAAAGTGAATGGTCGGTCCTGGAAAAAGCTCGACGGGGACTGGGTGGTTTTGCCTGGGGCCATTGGCGCGGCTATGATCGAAGTGACCTACTGAAGCGGCACGCCGGAGCGAGCGGCGACCCACAAGCCATCCTGAACGGCTGCTCCGGAATCATCGGTGCTGAATGGGACGGCCCGACTGCCTTGAAACGTTGCGTAGAGCACTGGTAAGATCGTACAGACCGAGCTTCTGAATTTGTGCATCTCGGCGTGGCCGTCTGCAAACGCGAAGCCGCATGCGCCGTCGTGATACGAAGCCGGCAAATCATCCCATTTCGGAGGCGCAGTGTCGGTATGGGGATTAACTTGCAGGAAGCCGTCGTTAATGCTGTCGGGATGCTCATCGCAAGTCACGAAAAACCCTGCCGGACCTGGAATACTGACCACTTTCAGAAACTGTCGGTAAGTTGGATAGTTGTTATTGCCGGCAGGATAAGGCACATCCGGATTATAGACGCCAAAGAAGGCGTTCATCGAGTAGGATCGGGGACGGGCGGCAATGCCTGCAGTCGCTTGCTTCGCGCTTACAAAGTGGTCAGCCGGACATTTGTAAACCCCAAGGCCGGAAGTATATCGGTAGAAAGGCGCCAGCGTGATGCCGTCTGTGTTGTCCATACGGTCGCCAAATTGGTCGGTGGCATTCCAGCCCATCTGGTTGTTGGCCCAACTGCGATAAGTCTGTTTTTGCTCCTCAATCGCAGAGTACGGGAGGCCGTAATTATTCACAAGCCGGTCGTCGTTATCACCGGCATATTGCAACCAGCCGAGCATCAATTGGCGGGAATTGCTCATGCAATAGGTCGCCTGGGCCCTGATTTTTGCGTGAGTCAGTGCGGGCAACAACATCGCCGCAAGAACTCCGATGATGGCGATCACCACGAGGAGTTCAATCAGCGTGAAGGCCACTTGTGTAGCGCAGGCTTCTAGCCTGCTGTTTCGCGGGTTTCCAAGCCGCCGACGCTGGAATGCCCCGGCACCTCGGAGTTGGAGTTGCGCCAGCCGACTGGAAGTCGGCGATACAGCAGATTGGAAATCTGCGCTACGGATTTTGTCAGTGAATCTGGCTGTTGTGCCGAGACGCGTCATTGCTCGAGGCGGTAAAACTTCCGCACACCAACTATGGGATTAGTCACCACGTTTTGGTCATTCACCGGGGAGGGACTTGGAGAAACTGGCTGCCAGTTGGGCGCGAGGATGTTGGTGGTGGACACCAGATTGAAGCCCGGGACATTGGTCGGCCACGACAAAATGACGTTTGCGCCGGCCTTCTGGATATTCAAGCGCAGCCCGGACACGGTCATGCTCTTGATATAGAAATCCGTGCGGTCCGGACCACCACACGCGGAATAGTTCCCCCCAGGAGGGTAGAAGTTGGAGTCAGTATTATACAGTTCGTACGTTACCCAAACAATCGGTCCGGGGTTGGCAAAGGTTCCATCTTCGGAAAAGGCGTTTGCCGGATGACCTAACGGCGTGAGAACAAGATGATAAGTGTTTGTGCTAGTGACAGTGATGTCAATCTGCATGCCATTGGTGGTGGTATCGAGATCAGCGAAGGGGCGGGCGGTAAAATCATCGTAAGTACCCGGGGTGTACCAGCGGCCAAGTGATCCGTAGTATTCAAAGGTGCCCACAGCGACGACATCCTCGGTGTGAGGGTTAATTCTGTTTTCGGGCCAGTTCTGGAGAGAGATAGTGTAACCTCCGTATGGGGCGCGATCGGTGGGATTCGCAATGACCGTGGTAAACGTTTGCCCGACCTTCAAGCCAGTGCCGGGTGCGTAATATCCATTCACCGGGTCCCACACTTCACCGTTTGGAAGGGCTCGCCCGGCTTGGGAGAGGTCATAAGATCCTGCACCGAACTGCGTATAACCCGTTGGTGGGTTAACACAGGTCCCCGCCGAGGCAGCGTAAGAAGAGCTGCTGGGATCTTCGGGGGAAGTGTTCTGCGGCCATGTATTTGGCGTTAATCCATAGGGATTGCACAGAGTCCACGCTGTCTTAAATGGATCATATGGAGACGTTCGGTCCATCGCAGTCAGGCCAGGGTGCTGAGGGCCGTCCCTGTGCCACATGCTCCAGGGTCCGAAGCCGTAGCCTCCATTTTGGCCTCGGTCATTGGCGCCGAAAACCTCCGTCCATCCGGAGGCGTAGATGGAATTCGTGGCGTAATCGGCAGCGATAAAGGATTGCGCATAGCAATTGCCTCTCAACAGGACCGCGGCGGCAGCTACCGCGCAGGCCGCAGCGATCTCCTGCTTGAAATGACATCTCATACGCTTTTTGGATAGCTGACGCCGTGGAGCGCTTTTGTCCTAATATGTACCGTATCACTTGACGCTACCAAAGGCCAGCCCTTCCGGCTATTGCTCAATCGGACTAGGGGCGAGGGGCGAGGGGGCTGCTCGAAGGGGAACCCGGTGCCCTGAGGCATCACCGTGTATGTACAGTAATATTTGCGTGCATGATGCCTGTAATCTACAATGCTTCACGTATGTTAGTCACCGTGCCTGACCTGGAGAATCTGCGAGGGACAGCGCTTTCTGAGTTTGACCGCCGGACAGCAACGATTTCACGAGATGGAGACGAAACTTTGCTGCGGGAAAGTGCCCGATTGGAGGGACAACTCGAGGCGATCTATCGCATTGGCGTACTGGCCCAGCGCCGGGAGCCCGAAATGGAGGCTGCTCTGGCGGTGTGGGATGCGCTGGTGAAGATATGTGATTCATTTCTGGCCAGGCTGGAAGCGCTCAAGCAGGATTTTCCTGCCTGCGCAGCCTCTTACGACAAAATGCTGGACCTCCGCCTGGCTGCCGAGAAACGGCGTGATCTTCATCGTAAACCCGGCCCGTGACCAGCGATGATCTCGCCCGAGACCATCGCTGAAATGGCCGAGCTGTTTGACCGGTTCATCAACGCGCTGGATCCCAATAGCGCGGAAGTGCGGAAGGCCGAGGAAGTTTTCAATGCAAAAGCTTCCGTTCTGCACGGGGCGCATGCGGCTGATGTGCAATTCAGGGTTTTCTATTATGAATTGCTCAGCCAGTGTCGTAAGTATTTGGCGAAGAATCAGTAGAGGCTCACCCTGACCTTGGACTTTGGACTTTGGACTTTGGACTTTGGACCTTGGACCTTGGACTTTGGACTTTGGACTTTGGACCTTGGACTTTGGACCTGCTTGCGTAGTCCGATTGAGCAATAGATTAGGGCATTACCTGTGCTATAATGTCGCTGTGCCCTGAGCCTATGCACCCCCAGCCAACCTTACGCCCATCCTTGCAGCGTTTACCGTTAGTAAAGCCAACAGCGAACCTGGCCGGAACCCTGGCAAGTATTGCCGTGGCCATGTTTCTGGCTGGCGAATCCCATGCCGCCACGGCATCACTCACCCCCTCCAATGCCCCTCCTCCGGTCGTCGGTTCGGTCGCGATCTCGAACATATTCAATGCCTATTATTCTCCAGCTCACGGCAGCGATTTTGGCGTAGGCAGCAACGTCGGATCTGGCGGAACCGGGGGCGGGTCGGACGGGACTTACACGTACATCGCCGATGACAAGGCCGTGGTCGGCCAGACTTTCACGACGGGCACCAACGCCGCCGGATATAAGGTTCTCGCAGTCACTCTTAGGGCGGTCGCCTATGGCAGCACTTTTTCCTGGGTTCCGAGTGTTAATTACGCCATCCGCATCACCAAACCGGGGACCAATGGCAACAATGCCGTCAATGGCACCAACACATTGACCGTTCTCGCTTACGAAACCGCTGAAGTAGGAGTGGACTGGGCAAATTGTTCGTCATGCAATGTTCCAAGCATTGGCGATGGTGCAGGAAAGGGCGCCGGGTGTGGCCGATATATTACCTTTACGTTGAACACGCCTGTGGCGGCGCTTCCGAATACACTTTACGGCTTCGACATCGGCCTGAATACGCAGACCAATAACACAGCGTCGAGACACACGTTTTATTGGGAAACCGATGGGAGAGGCTACTTGCCCCAAACGGGTTTCCCTGCCGTGGACCTTTACACCAACGGCGCGGCCTACATCTCCGGCCCTTGGAACGCCACGAAAGGCTCGGAGCAGGGCGGGCACGGCGATAACACGATCACCAACATCCAAGGTGACCGCTGCTTTGTGGTGTCCCTCAATCCGGCCACCGTCGTCTCCCCACCCAGCTTTACAACGCAGATCAGGGCTGGGGGCAACGTGGTCACGAACGTGCCGCAGTCAGGAACCTTTTATGCCGGAGAGACGGCGCGGCTCTTCGCCCGAGTAGCGGGCGATACCAACCTGGTGTACCAATGGCGGTTGAACGGCACCAATATCAGCGATGGCGCCAAATTCTCCGGGACAAGCACCGCCACCTTGAGCGTCAGCAATGTGAACACAGGGGATAACGGTGGTTCCTTTACGCTGGTGGTGACGAACCTCGGCGGCGCCATCACCAGCGCCCCTCCCGCAACCCTGACGGTGGTCGCGGCGCCCGCGGCTGGGACATACGCCTACACCGTTTTCAACAGCCATCCGATCGCCTATTGGCGGCTCAACGACAACGTCAATCCGTCCACCAACCCGCCGACATTCGATTACGTCGGCGGAGGTGTCGGGGTTTGGGAAACCAACGCCCTGCAGGCCGCTGGTCCCCGACCCAGCGCCTTCCCAGGGTTCGAAGCCAACAACGTAGGCACGCAGAGCCGGACCAACGCCTCCGTCCTGGACCATTCCTGGACCACTCTATCGCCATTGAACCTCGACACGAACACCGTGACTTTCGCGGCATGGATCTTCCCAAACGGCGCTCCGGGTGTTCAAAATGGTCAATACTCCGGTTTCTTTTTTACTCGCGCCGGATCCACCGAGTGCGGCATGGAGGTCGGCGACAGTGGCACGACGCCTTCTGGCGTGGGCCAGTTGGCCTACACGTGGAACGATGGTGAGATTAGATCCTGGCCTTCCGGGTTCACGATCCCCGCCAACCAATGGTCGTTCATAGGTCTGGTGATTAACCGCACTAACGCCACCGTCTATTTCGGCACGGGCGGAGGCGCCCTGGCCTCCGCAGTCAACACCGCCTGGCATGATGTCGAGAACTGGTCCGGCCCATGGACGCTCGGATTCGATCCGAGGTGGGCCGGCGCCCCGCAATACGTCTTCAACGGCGTCGTTGACGAGGTCGCCGCCTGGAATCGCTCGCTCACCTTTAACGAAATGACCAACCTCTACGCCGCTGCTTTCATAAGCAGCCAAAACACAAACCAGCCACCGGTCATCACCTGCTCCAGCAACAAGACCGTCGAATGTGGCTCAGTGTGGGGTTTCGATCCTCCTTCCGCCTCCGGCGGCTGCTGCAGCACCAATTCCATCACCGTTACCGGCACGATTACCAACGGCAGCGTGGGCGCGCAGACCATTACGCGGACCTGGCAAGCCACCGACTGCTGTTCCAACACCGCATCGTGCAGCCAAACCGTGACAGTGGTTGACACCACACCACCCGTGATCACTTGCGCCAGCAACAAGACGGTTCAATGCGGTTCGGTCTGGAGCTTCGATGCTCCGTCCGCTAACGATACTTGCTCCGGCACGAATGTGACCATCATCGTTACCGGCACGATTACCAACGGCAGCGTGGGCGCGCAGACCATTACGCGGACCTGGCAAGCAACAGACTCCAATTCCAACAGTGCGTCGTGCAGCCAAACTGTGACGGTGGTTGACACCACACCGCCCGTGATCACCTGCGCCAGCAACAAGACGGTGCAATGCGGTTCCGTCTGGAGCTTCGATGCTCCGTCCGCTTCGGATAGTTGCTCGGGCACGAACGTCACTGTGACGGTTACGGGCACGACGACCAACGCAACCGGTTGCACGCAAACGATCACCCGCACCTGGCAGGCAACGGATCCTTCCAATAATACCAACACCTGCAGTCAGACAGTCACGGTGGCCAGCCCGAATTGCGCGCCGGCGCAGATCACAGTAGTCAGTTTCACCGGCACGACCTTCACGATGTCTTTCCCGAGCCTCTCCTGCGTCATTTACGACTGCCAATCCGTGACCAACCTGACCGCCACTTCCTGGACCACATTCCAAACCGTTACCGGCACCGGAAATCCCATCACCGTCCAGGACACCCTGGCAACCCCAGCTCAACGCTTTTATCGAGTCAGTTGCCGGTGTCATTGACCTGCGATCAGGCGTATGCCGCCGCCTGCATGTCATACAGTTGAGAGTAGCGGCCACCTTTGGCTTTGAGCTCCTGATGGGTGCCGAACTCGACCAGACGGGAGCCTTCCAGGACGACGATGAGGTCGGCCATGCGGACGGTGGAAAAGCGGTGGGAGACGAGGGTCGTGATGCGGCCGGCGTCGCGATTGCGGCGGGCGGAGGCGGCGTAGCGCTCGAACAAGGCGTGCTCGGTCTCGGCGTCGAGGGCGGCGGTCGGTTCGTCGAGCATCACCAATAGCGGCTCATCACGCATGAAGCCGCGCGCGAGCGCCAGCTTTTGCCATTGGCCGAAGGAGACCTCTACGCCCTCGGGCCAGGTCGAACCCAGTTGCGTTTCCAAGCCCGACTTCAGACGAGTAATGACGTCGGCGGCGCCGGCGCGTTGGACTGCGGTCGTGACGGCAGGTTCGTCTTCCAGGCGAGGCACGTCCCCGAGGCCGACGCTGTGGCGGGCGCGGAACTCGAAGCGGAAAAAGTCCTGAAACGCGCCGGCCAGGCGCGCGCGCCATTCGTGGGCAGGCAGACGGGCCAACGGGACTTCATCCACAAGAATGGAGCCGGAGGTGGGCTCATACATTTTGGCGAGCAGTTTGACGAGGGTTGTTTTGCCCGCGCCGTTCTCGCCGACGATGGCGACGACTGACCCCGCCGGCAGGAAAAGCGATACGTCATCGAGAACCAGCCGCGAGGTTCCCGGATAGGCGAACGAGACGCGATCGAGACGGATGCCCTGGCGCAAGGTTTTGGGCACCGGCAGATCGGCCGAGGCCATCAAAGACGCAGTGTAATCTTCGAGCCAGGCGAGGCGGCGCGAGCCATAGCTCCAGAAGCCGCGCAGGAAGCCAATTTCGCCCGCGGCGGCCCCGATGTACGAAGACAGGCGCGCGCCCGCAGCGAGCACCAGGAGCACCTTTGCGGGTGGAGAGTGAAGGCCGAAGGACACGAACACCACGGCGCCGACGTATGCTGCGCCGAACAGGGCCCAGGCCAGGCTGTGCCACGCGGCCGACACCCAGCGCGTGGCCGATATGGGCACGTGGCCGCGTTCCCAGGCTGAGCGGCGCTCGGACATCAGGCGCGGGCCGATACCGGCAATGCGCACCTCCTTGCCCGGCGGGGCAGTGGTCGCCACGGTGAAGAGATGGCGGGCCAGGCGATTTGGCTGGACGCCGCGTTCCTGAGCGCGACGCTCGATAACGGGTCGCCAGGTGGAAGTCGCCACGGTGGGCAACGCAAAGACGGCGAGCAGCATCAAAGCAGGATGGATCGAGGCGAGCAGGCCCACAGTCACGGCCAGGCGCAAAATCCAGCCGCACGTGTTGAAGACCGACATGTACATATGGTCGAGCACGAAGACCTGGTCGCGGAGCATGGCGAGGCGGTCGAGGAACTCGGGCCGTTCCTGGTGCGCGATGGTGGCGATGGTGGCCTGGAGCCGGGCCACGTGTGCCTCGAGTGCAACGGTAACCTTGTCGCGAAAGCGTCTCTGGATACGAGTGCTGACCGTGCCGAGGAACCAGGTGCCCGCGGCGGAGATGCCCAGGCCCACGGCGGCACCGCGCACGAGGCTGGGATTGTGTTCGAGCACGCCTTTGCCCAGGAGCATCAGCCAGAGGGCCAGGAGCGCATCGGGCAGCACCGCCAGTTGCGAGAGGAAGAACGCGGCGAGCATGAGGCGCGGTTCGTGGCGATAGCCCAGCTTGCAGAGCCGCCACATGGAGGACAGCGCGGGCGGCAGGTCGTCTATCGGTTTGTTCTTATCAGGCGACGCGGTCATTTCATATCGGAGCGCCCAACTCTGTTGGGCGCGGATCGGTTGGGCTTTTCAGGCCAGTTGTTCATTTCAAGCGAGGTAGCGCCTTGGCTGAACAGGACAGAAGCGATACCGCGCCCAACAGAGTTGGGCGCTCCGGTGTGAAATGAGTTTTCAGGCGAGGTGCTCATACGCCACACCTTCTTCGTCTTCGGCGGCCAGAAATCGTTTGGCCTGGAGATCGAACATTTTGCGGTAACGGCCTCCTCTGGCTATCAGTTCATCGTGCGTGCCGAACTCGATTACGCGGCCTTGTTCAAGCACACAAATGCGGTCGGCGTGGCGCACGGTTGAGAAACGGTGCGAGATGAGGATGGTAGTGCAATGGCGAGTCGCGGCGAGGATGCGTTCGAAAATCTCGGCCTCGCCCTGGACGTCGAGTTGGGCGGTCGGTTCATCGAGGAGCACCACGCCGGCGCCGAGCCGGACGGCGCACAATGCGCGGGCCAGCGCGACGCGTTGCCATTGGCCGCCGGAGAGGTCGGTGCCGCCGTCGTAGCCGCGGGCCAGCACGGTGTCGAGGCCGGCCAGATTGGCCGCGCCGGCGGAGGCCAGCACATCGCGGAGGGCGTCGTCCGGCGCGCCACCGGGGGCTACGTTATCGCGCAGGGGCCATTCGAAACGCGTGAAGTCCTGGAACACGGCCGCGAGGCGAGCGCGCCATGATTCCAGAGAGAGTTCGCGAAGATCGGCGCCGTCAATTTCAATGGCGCCCTGTTGCGGGTCGTACAAACGGCAGAGCAGCTTGGCGAGCGTGGTTTTGCCTGCGCCATTTTGGCCAACGATAGCGAGCGATGAGCCGGCGGGAATGGTGAGATCAAAGCCGTCGAGCACCGGCGGACGGCCAGGGTAAGCAAAGGTCAGATTACGGAATCGAATTTCGCGCGCCGGCATTCCAGTGGCAGGGCGAGTGCCGGAGGACAGCGCGCCGGCAGGCGCCATTGCCTGTTCGAGGCGCAACACGGCGGCGACCGGCGCGGAGGAGCCGTCCAGCGCCCAGTTAAATCCGCCGAACGCGATGAGCGAAGTGCCTAGCGCGGCCTGGGCGAAGGTGACGATTTGTGCCAGGGTGGAGGTCCCATGGGCTGCTGCGGCGGCGAGCGTCCAGAACACGAGCATATTGGCGCCGAGGATTAAGAGAAGGCTCCAGAGCACCGGCTTTTCGCGCAGCCGCGTCGCCTCATACTGCAATTTGTGCAGGTGAGTGCGGCGGTTGACGAAACGATCAATGGTCCAATCCGCTAGCCCGAACAATCGCAACTCCTTCGCTGGCGCCGGGTCCACGGCCATGCGGAAAGCGTAATCGGCGTCGCGCTCGGCCGCGCGGACCTCCGGGGTATTGCGGTCACGCCAGACGCCGCTCTCACGCAAGAGCCAGTGGGTGGCGAGCCAGGCGCCGGCCAGGAGGGGCGGCGCCCACCAGGCAAAGCGAAAGAGAACTGCGGCGCAGGCGAAGCCGGCGATCATTTCGACGAGGCCGCCGGCGATGAAGTCCATGGAGATGGCCAGCGGCGGGCCGGTCATACCGAGATCGAAGTCGCGCGCGACAGTGAGATCGGCGGTGAGGCCGGAGTCTTCCAGGTGAGCGATGCCCGGCGGGCGGACGCAAGCCTCGGTAAGGCGGTCGTAAAGCCAGGCCGCCGTGCGGTCGCCTAGATTGGCGCTGATGGCGTGGTGCAACGGACTGAGGACCTGCAAGAGAACGAAGACGACGCCCACGACGGTGAGTGGACCGGCCAGGCCGTCCCCATGCTGAACGGCGCCAACAAGCTGACCCATGGCGACAGCAAAGCCAGCGGGCAACAGGCCGCGCAGAAGGATGGCCGTCCACCAGGCGGCGGCCAGAGGCCGGTCCGCCCTGGACAGCACGCTGAAGAATTTACATTCCTTGCGTTCGCGGAGTTGTTGAAGGGACATGGTCCGCTCCAAGCTGCGAAAGATTGCGCTGAACGGGAAGTCCAAAGTCGGGCGAGGGGACTGGGGAGAGAAAGGAGGAGGGACAGACGAATGGGGACAAACGAATGAGAAAAGAGTTCAGCCGTTATTCGTTCGTCCCCATTCGTTTGTCCACGTTTGCGACCGTCGATCAACGCGGCGCAACAGCCCGACGGCTGTGAATTAGGGCCAGAACACCCAAACCGAACAGTGCCACCATGGACGGCTCGGGGACTGCGGTGATTTGAATATTACCGTAGGGCGCAACATCCGTGGCCCAAACGTCGGGCCCGATGGTTTCGAATCCGTACTGAATGTGATGCGTCGGGTCGCTACTCGTAAGAAGACTGATATTGAAAAAGCCATTCACCAGCGGCGCAGTAACGGAAGCAGACAAAGCGTAGCTCGACGTGAAATCCTTGATGAAGGCCACACTGGTCCAGCCATTGCCAAGTTGATTCACGTTGCCGAACAAGGTGTTGGACAGCACCGTGCCGTTAAACGTGAGGGTTTGGCCAGTATATACGCCTGTGGTTTCAACATACATGTTGGCGTCCATGGATTTATTTCCCACGGACCCAGGCCCGCCCGAAGGCGAATACCAAAAAGAAGCAGGGTCACCAATCGTGTTCGGCCCCAGCGTCAGCACCGGGCCTGAAAACGTCGCCGTCAAATCTGCCGTCCCCCACGCTTGTCCGAAGACGTACGCTCCCCCATGTTGCGGGGTCTCAAAGACATTCATAAACCCGATCCAACCAGCACTCGGATCGACAGTAAGCGAGGCGGCGTTAGCGCCGACGAGCGAAGCCAGCACAGTACAGGGGATGACCGCCAGAGGCTTGAAAATGCGTTTCATAGGTGTGGCTACTATCTATGTCAAAAGACGTGAGGCTGTCAAGGGAAAAAAACTCACCCCAAATTGGGGGAATGTTTAACAACAAAGCAACGAAGGCACAAAGGAGGAGGGACAAACGAATGGAAGGGAACGTATGGCTGTTATTCGTTTGTCCCCATTCGTTTGTCAACTTTTGCTTCCGCTCGTTGTG
>PSRM01000243.1 GCA_003176045.1 Verrucomicrobiota bacterium
ATTTATGAGGCGGTCTTTACTCCTATCACCACTGGCAAGGTCTCGTTCATGGCGCAGGCTTTTGCGATCGTGAACCATGCGGTTCCTGTTCCAGGTGCGGCAATTGATAGGTATGGGGGTCCTGGTGCTGCCCTTGCGCCGCGGTCTTTCTCGAATCAACAGCTTTTGCTGGATTCCGAACCATTCGAGGTAGAAGTTCAGCCGCTGCCCTCAAAGGGGCAACTACCCGGATTCACAGGCGCGATTGGTTCGCTTGCCCTCGGTCCAGTCTCAGTCTCAACCAACGAAGCTCAAGTAGGCGAAACTCTGAAATTAACGGTTAAAGTCTTCGGCGACACCAATACCTCGCTCAACCGCTTGGTGGCGCCGCCACCGCTTCGAGTGCCGGAGTGGCAGATGTTCCCCGCTGTTTCCGACAACCTGCCGCCGCAACCACCAGGCTCCATGGCTCCGGGCCCTGATAAGTCTTCATTTGTCAGCTTCAATTACACGCTCATCCCGCTCTCTGAAAAGGCAACCAACACGCCCGCCATTCCGTTCAGTTATTTCGACATGCACCGCAATGCGTATGCCGATATCACCATTCCTTCGGTCCCTCTGATTGTGCATCCTGGCGCCTCGCCTGCAGACCTTCAGGCGCTGCTTCAACCTGCGTCCTCCGATACCAACACGGAAAAAGAACCTGTGCTGAGCGGGTTGGCAACTTCGCCGGGCCTTGCAAGCGGGAGCCTGGTGCCGATTCAACGGCAGTTTTGGTTCCCTTTGATGCAGATCCTGCCCGCCGCGGGTTTTGTTGGTCTGTGGACGTGGGAACGGCGGCGGCGGTACTTGGAGCAGCACCCCGAGGTCATCCTCCGTCGTCGCGCCCGGCGGGCAATGCGCCGGCAATGGCGCCTGGCGCGGCGTGCCGCTGCCGCGCGCGACTCGGGCCGCTTCGCTGCGGCAGCGGTGAACGCCATGCGCGCTGCATGTGCTCCACATTATCCGGCGGAGGCCGGCGCGTTGGTAGGTAGCGACGTTTTAGGTGTTCTAGCTGAGCGGGATCGAGTGGGACATGTGGGAGATGTCATACGACGCTTTTTCGCGACCACGGACGCTTGCAGCTTCGCGACGAATCCGCCGGAAACCAGCCAGTTGCTGGGGCTGCGAGCAGATTTGGAGAGCTTGCTCGAAAAGCTGGAGGAGAAGCTGTGAGCGGTAAAACGCAGTTTGCCAGACCGGTCGGACCAGTCGGACCGGTCCGACGATTTGCTGGTACCCGCCTGTCGTCGCTCCTGGGAATGGCCTTCATTTTTTGCTTAACCGGGTCCGCAAGCACCCAGACGGACGACCTTTTTCGCAATGCCCTTCATGCCTACCGTGCTGCTAACTACACCAGCGCTGCGATCGAGTTCCGGGATATCGCGACACGCCGCCCCGCGACTGGAGCGCTGCAGAACCTCGGGCTTGCGGAATGGCAATGTGGCCGCACTGGCCCGGCGGTGCTGGCCTGGGAACAGGCCCTTTGGATGGACCCCTTCAACGGCGCTGCGCGCGGAAACTTACAATTCGTTCGCAAACAGGGCCAACTCGAGAGCCCCGAGTTGGCCTGGTACGAGGTGGTCTCAAGCTGGCTTCCTGCCATGTGGTGGGGTTGGATTGCCAGCGTTAGTTTTTGGCTGGCGCTCGGCATGGCCACAGTTCCCGGATTGCTGCGGCGCCGCAAGAGCGCATGGCACCAGGCCATTGCTGCCCTGGGACTGATGATCTTTCTGTTAAGTCTCCCTGCTCAAGCCGGCCTCCACACCAGATCGCAAATTGGGTTTATCCTGGAAAAAGACACGCCCCTGCGCCTTACTCCCACGCATGAGGCCCAAGTGATCACGCGTCTCCCCTCCGGCACACCGGTTCGCCTGGAGCGTACGCGCGGCAATTTCCTGCTTCTGCGCGCCGGCTCGCAAAGTCTTCAGGGATGGATTGAAAAAGGCCAGCTTGGGTTCCTTACGCTTGGCTAACAGCTACGGTTTGGCGCCATTTTTGGTGTCGCCGACCAGGCGCAATTCGCCATCGAGGGCCTCGACCTCGGGTATCTCCTTCCCCGCGCCTCCACCACCGAGTTTGAGAAGCTTTTCGCCCTGCGGGCGGACCATCCGTTCATAGCTGCCTACTGCGCGGTTGAACGCTTCATTGGCTGTTCTGAGTCCATTTCGCACTTCTTCGAAGTGCTTCGTAAACGTGACCACTCTGGAGTAAAGTTCGCGTGCTGCCTCTGCGATTCGCTGGGTGTCCTGGCTTAGGGCGTATTGCTGCCAACTCACGCTCACTGAGCGCAATAACGCGATCAGCGAGGCTGGTGTGGCCAGCAAAATCCGTTTGCTGGCCGCCCACACGATCAGATCTCTGTCTCCTTCCAGGGCGGCGCTGAACAGCGATTCCGCGGGCATGAAAAGGACAACATAGTCGAGCGAGTTGGGAAATTGCCGCGGGTAATCGCGGTCCGCCAGGTCTTTGATGGTGGACTTAAGTTTTGTCGCGTGCAGGCCAAGGGACTCGGCCCGTTTGACCGGATCTGCGGCATCCAGCGCCCCCAAAAAATCGAGGTCCGGGACCTTTGCATCCACGATAATGACCCTGTCCTCAGGCAATTGCACCACGAGGTCAGGTTTGCTATCTCCTGCCTGCGTTTGTTCTTTAAACTCGCAGTGGACACTCATGCCAGCCGCCTCAACAACCCGGCGCAGCGTTTCTTCCCCCCAGCGGCCTCGTGCCTGGTTGGAGATGAGGACTTCCCGGAATTTTTGTGTCTGCTGCGCGAGGGACTGGCTTTGTTGGGAGAGGTTCTCGAGCTGCCGCTTCACATCGCCCAGGGCGCCTGCCTGAGCGTTTTCTGCCTGCTGCAGCCGTTGTTGGTAGTTCTCCAACTGCTGTTTCAACGGTTCAACCAGCGTCTTGATGGCTTCCTGCCGCTGGGCCAGATCGCTCTTTGCCTTCTCTTGCAGTTTTTCAAAGTTTTGTTCTGCCAACTGCAGGAATTTCGGAGCGTTTTCCTCCAACGCTTTGGCGCTTAATCCGCCGAAAATTTCCCGCATATCGGCCAGCGCCTTGGCCTGAGCCAGTTCCAAATCTCGCATCGCCCGCTCGTGCAGCTCTTTGTGCGTTTTCAGCGCCTCCTGGGTGGCGTCCCGGTTTGCTTCCGCTGCCGCTCGCGCCCTGTCTGCATCGGCCAGTTGGCCCCGAATTTGGACAACTTCGGATTCGCGTCGGCCAAGCTGTTGGCGTAATTCCTCCTCCAACCTCGTGTCACCTGCCGAGCTGCGGCCTTTGCCCAAAAGCCACCCGGCCACAAGGCCGAAAGCTGCCCCGACTATGATCCCGATAATCAGCGATACCGTAACAGTCATTCGTCATCCAACCGGCTGAACAGTGACTTCTCAAACTCCGCCACTACGATTCGCTTTCCCCGTTGCTCGATTTTGTGACCCTCGGCTCGCAGCCGTTTTGCAATCGCCTCAACGCCGCCGGGGTACTTCGGGTTGACCTCACCACCGGTTTTCAGGGTGCGCCAATAAGGTGTGATCCGTTTCGCTCCGGCCTCTGCATCCTCCTCGGCTGCGTGGGCAGCGATCCAGGAGAAAATCCCCGTGGTCAAGGGGCATGCGAAATCCACTTTGTGTTTTGCCGCCAGAGCATTGCGTAGTTCGTTAATGGTCACGACCTTACCTTTGGGAACGCGCTTCATTAACGCGTCCACCTCGAACGGCGCGGGAATGACCATCGTCCCCTGACCCCAGCGTTTGCTCATTCGGCCTGTAACCTTGCCCGTCTTTGGCAGCCCTTTGCTATCTGCCAATTTCTCTCGCCAGGTTTTGCGTGTTTTCATGTTAGAAAGCCTCTATCTGCAAATATTGCAACCGCGAATAAACGCAAATAGACGCGAATCATTTCCGTGCATTCGCGTTCATTCGCGGTTTTTCATTTTAAAAATGCGCCACGACCTCAATCTCCACGCTCGCGCCTTTGGGCAGCGCGGCCACCTGGATGGTTGATCGCGCCGGGAAATCTCCGGTGAAATACTTCGCATAGACCTCGTTCATGCTCGCGAACTCAGCCAGGTTTGTCATGAAAACAGTGCTTTTGACCACGTTGGCAAATGTCAGGTTTTGGTCCTCCAGGATAGCCTGAATGTTTTTCAAGGCTCGCTCGGTTTGAACTTTGATGTCCCCGCTCACCAGATTGCCGCTTCCCGGATCAATCGGAATCTGTCCCGCGCAAAACAGCAGGTCACCTACTCGAACAGCATGATTGTAAGGACCGACTGCCGCAGGTGATTTGGCGGGTTTAATGATTTGCTTTTGAGCCATAGTTTGAGAAGTGATGGTGGTTTTTTAAAGGGAAGGAGTCAATATCGCGATGACCTCGAATGGACTTAAGAAGATCGGGATCTCTTGCAAATCAATGGAAAAGCGGTCCCGACGGAATCGGGACCGCACTCCAAAAGCTTCGCCAATTCGACTCGCTGCCGAGAAGGCGAGAGCTCCGTGGAGTGCGGCGACATGTCGCCGCTTTCGACTGCGCGACATGTCGCGCAGTTCCAAAGCGCGGACATGTCCGCGCACTCCCAAATGCCAATTCACGTTTCACGTTTCACGTTTCACGCGCCCTTTGGGTTTCACACCCCATTGCAGCAGCGCCGTCGCTTCTGAACGTTATCGAACACGAAAGGATATTATGCCAGAACAACAGACTCTTGAACGCGCCCGCCGCGACCGCGGAGAAGGCAAATCACCCTCGACCCAGGCCGGGGAGTTCGTGCGCGAAGAAATGCACCACATTCGGGAAGGCAAACATGGCGCCGCCTCGACCAAACAGGCGATTGCCATCGGGCTTTCCAAAGCCCGCCGGGCAGGAGTAAAGCTGCGCCCGCCGCGCAAAGGCCGCGTCTCCGAAAAAACCCGGCGCAGCGCGATCAGCGCCTACCGAAAAGGTCAACGTCATCAGCGTCCATCGGCCCGGCGCTCGCAGGCCCGCAGCAAGGCCTTGAGACGCGAGGGGCGCGCCGCTGCTTCACATCGCGCGCTTTCGCGCCAGGCGCGATCTGCCGCGCGCAAGCGGAGCGCCGCTTCACGCAGCGCAGCCGCTCGGAAAGCGGCGCGGACCAGATCGCAGAGAAGGTGGGCGTAGCGAGGGCAGAATTAGAGCCTACTGAGCACTGCGCAAAAACCAAACACCAAGCTCCAAGCTCCAAATCCGCAAACTGCCTCGAAAACATTTGCCGAGTTTTGCTGTGGAAGAGCAGGAAAAGTCGAGCGTTGCCGTAAGTGGCTTGGAGTTTGGTGTTTGGTGTTTCCCTGGTGTTTGGTGTTTGGTGTTTGGTGTTTGGTGTTTGCCGTCGTTCTTTCCGGCGGAACGCTTAAAGGTACCTCTTGAGTAACGGCCCCAGCTCCCTCTTCGTCTTTTGCGGCCAGAGCTTTCTGTCCGTCATAATCGCGTTCTTGAGCGCGTCATGGCACTCCCAGCAGGGCTTCGAGGGAATTTGAGGCAACGCCTCAGCGATGATCTGCTTTGCCGTCGAAGCGTTTTTGGCCAGGTTGGCAACCACCATTTCCACGGTCACGTGCGCCTCGTCCACTTTCCAGCAATCGTAATCTGTGACCATGGCCATGGTGGCGTAGCCGATCTCGGCTTCCCGGCAGCACTTGGCCTCGCCCAGGTTCGTCATGCCTACAACGGCATAGCCGAGCTTGTGATTGGTGATGGATTCCGCGCGCGTACTGAAGGCCGGACCTTCCATATTCACATAAGCGCCGCCATCGTGGACCCGCGCTTTGAGTTTCCGAGCGGATTTTAGCAGTATGTGCCGCAATTCGCCGCAAATAGGATCAGCAAAAGCGATGTGCCCCACGATGCCCCGGCCAAAGAATGTATGCGCGAAATTCTGTTTCGTGCGGTCCACAAATTGATCCGGCAGAACGATGTCGCGGGGTTTGAATCTGGCCTGCAACGAACCTACAGCGCTCACGCTGATGATCCAGGCCACATCGAGCTTTTTCATTCCCCAGATGTTGGCTCGATGATTCAATTCACTGGGCAGAATCCGGTGGCCACGACCGTGACGTGGCAAAAAGACCACTTCACGCCCGGCCAGTTTTCCGGTGAGGAAATTATCCGAAGGCGTGCCGAAAGGGGTTTTGATTTTCACCCACTTCTGGTTGGTGAATCCTTCGATATGATAAAGGCCGCTGCCGCCGACGATGCCGACACGATGTTGAGTCATGGATAGGTCGCCAGTGAATTGTGAACGGTGAATAGTGAATAGTGGATGCGAGGCGGGCGCAAGAACGTTTGGAGCGCCGAACTCCGTTTCGGCGCGACTCGAGCGCTGAGCCTTTCGCGCCGAAATGGAATTCGGCGCTCCGCAACAGCCGTTACTAATTCCTGTCCAAACAATCCCGCACGGCGTTGACCAGGGCCGAGTGTGTATAGGGCTTGTTGATGAAGGAGGCGTGGCCGTTGCGGATGAAGCCGGGGTCGAATTCCTCCATGCTGTAGCCGCTGGCGAAAATGATTTTGAGGTCGGGCTTGATCGAGTGAAGTCTTTGAGCGAGGTCCATTCCCGAGATGCCCTCGGGCATGACCATGTCGGTCAGCACCAGGTCGATGGACTCTTTGTTGTCTTCCCAAATGTGCAGAGCGTCCACGCCGGAGGAGGCTTCGAGGATTGTGTAACCGCAATCCTGGAGGATTAGGTGCGCCATGTCGCGCAGGATGGGTTCATCCTCGACAATCAGGATTGTCTCGTCGCCGCGGCGCAGCGTGGTGGCGGGCAGATTTTCCTTTGGTGAATCGGAAGCGAGTTCATCTTTCGCAGGGAAGAAGACGTTGAAAGTGGAGCCTTTGCCGACTTCGCTGGTAACCTCGATCCAGCCTTCGTGCTGCTTCATGATGCCATAAACGGTGGCCAGTCCAAGACCGGTGCCTTTACCGACTTCTTTCGTAGTGAAGAACGGCTCGAAGATCCGGGCCATGGTGGCCTGGTCCATGCCGCAACCGGTGTCGGTCACGCGCAGACAGATGAAGGAGCCGACCCGGCCCTGGGGATGTCGCGCCAGGGAGGGTTGGTCAATGCGGAGGGGTTCCATGGCGATGATCAGTTGGCCGCCTTTGGGCATCGCGTCGCGGGCGTTAACGGCCAGGTTCAGGATGATCTGCTCGACCATGCCGGCATCGGCCTGAACCAGGGCCAATTCCGCGGGCGAGCGGAAATCCAGGGTGATGGTTTCGCCGAGGAGGCGTTGCACCATTTTGCTCATTTGGAATACCACCTTGCGCAAATCCAGCGGTTCGGCCTGCATCACACTCTTGCGGCTGAACATCAGCAGTTGCCGCGTCAACCCAGCGGCGCGCTCGGCGGCAAAGTAAATCGCCTGGGCTGAATCGAGGGTTTCCGGCGGCAGCCCCTCGCGGGCGATCATCAAGCCTGTGTGGCCCTGGATGATGGTGAGCATGTTGTTGAAATCATGCGCGACGCCCGCCGCGAGTTGGCCAACGGAATCCATCTTTTGGGACTGGCGCAATTGCGCCTCCAATTCCAGCCGCTCAGTAATGTTTTCCACATAACAATGCACCAGGTTTCGATCCGGCACCGCATGGAAGGACCAGGCTAGCCGCCGCCCTTCGACGCAGGTCTCCAGGCGCAACAGAGGTTGGGGCATGAGGGAGGAGAGCCAGGACTGGAGGACCGATTGAATGTTTGGCGGCAGGATCTCGACCGGATGCGAACAGCCGACCTCTTTTGTGAGCGCCATGGCAGCTTCGTTGAAATAGGTGATCTCTCCATCGGCCTTCAATTCCATTGCAGGGTTGGGATTAAGCTGGACGAACGCAGCCAGCTTTTGCAGTTCGCCCTGAGCTCGATTCCTTTCCGCCGCCATCGCCAGCACCGTGGCTACCGAAAACAGAAAGTGAACCTCATCCTCCGTAAACTTTTTGTAGGCCGCACTGCATGCGCAGAGCACGCCAAAGGATCGGCCCTGGCCGGCGACGGCAACGCTCACGCCGCTAACAACGTTATGCTCGAGCAGCAGGCTGGAGGGGCGAAAGCGTTTTTCGTTGGGCATATCTTCCAGAATCAATGGCTCCCCAGCCTGAAGTGTGTAACCGAATTCCGTCCGAGGATCCATCGGCATGGCCGCTTTGCCGACGCTGTCATCCCTCCACCCAACACCAGCGCGCAGGAGCAGGGTTTGGCCGCCCGGTTGAAGTTCCAGCACGCCGCAATACTCAACCTCAATCGTTTGCGCCACGAGCATGACGGCCTGGTTGAGCAGGGCCGAAATGTCGTTGCTCACCATGGCAAACTGGCCCAGCGCGCCGATGACCGTCTGTTGAAATGAGCGGTTCAGCAGTGTGCGCTCAGCTTGCTCGCGCTCTTTAACCCGTTGCTCCACCGTGGTAGCCATCAAATCAAACGATCTCGCCAGATCGCCCAGTTCGCCGCTCTCCTTGTTCAAGCCTGTGCGGCTGCTGAAATCACCCGCCGCCAGGCGGCTCGCTGCGAGCGACAGCACGCGGACCTGCTTAAGAATGAACCGCTCCCCACCAAACCACGCGGCGCCCAGGGCGGCCAACCCCACTGCAAATCCCGTCCAGGGCAGGTCAGTGTAGTACATCAGCGCCCACGCCGGCGCAATGGCCAGAAAGACCGTGCCTACCAGGCGGGCGCGGAGACTGGAGAAGTTAGTCATGGACGTGATGCGTGAAACGTGATGCGTGAAACGTGAGTCAAAATCCAAACACCAAACACCAAGCTCCAGAGAAACACCAAGCTACAAGCTCCAAGCGCGGCGCGTAGCCTTTGGTTATTGGTGTTTGGTGTTTGGTGTTTGGTATTTGCGGCAGCATTGTCCCAGTTCGGGACAGAACTTGTCCTTTCCTGCATTGTTGCAAGACAGCTTGCGCGCTTTGCGCTCATATAGTGCCGACGTGGCGGTCTGCTGCGTATCGGGGCTGTCGTCCAGCAGGACCGAACAGCCTGATGATCGGCAGATTCCAAGCAGGAACCGTGCTAAATCAGGAGTAACCTCTCTTCGCGCCGGGTGAGGGCACCCGTCCTACAGGCGCAACGGGATGGACATGTAGGCCGGGTGCCCTCACCCGGCGCTTTGGGCAGGTGTTCCAGGCACGTAACGGTACTTTCAAGATTCCCCCCCCGTGTTTGGAGCGCCTTTCTCAGCTTTCTCCTTACTTTTTGGGCTGGTAGCATCTAGCAGCTAACCAAATGAACGACTATTTCGACAAAGTTCTCGACAAAGTTCTCGACAAAGTTCTCGACGAAGTTTGCGGAGCACCTCGCGGCTAACCGAATGAATGGCTACTTCAGCGTGGGGGATTGGGGGATCATCTTTTTCTATTTGGCGGGAATTATTGGGTTGGGGGTGTGGTTTGGGAAAGATCAGCGCAATACGCGCGATTATTTCCTCGGCAGCCGGAATGTGCCGTGGTGGGGGATAGGGCTTTCGATTGTGGCGGCGGAGACGAGCGCGCTCACGATCATTGGGGTGCCGGGGATGGCTTATGGGACGAATATTGCCTTCATCCAGATGATCATTGGGTATGTGATTGCGCGGATCATCCTGGCCATCGTGCTGGTGCCGCATTATTTCAAGGGAGAGATTTATTCGCCGTATCAGCTCTTTGCCAACACGTTCGGACCTTTGGCGCGGCAAACCGCGGGAGGCTTTTTTCTGGTGAGCGAAACTCTGGCGGCGGGAGTTCGGGTCTATGTGGCCAGCATTCCGGTCAAGCTCATGCTGGGAGATCGCCTTCTGGGTCTGGGCACGGGCGACCCGGTTTTAGGCGCTATCCTGCTTTTTGTGGTTCTGTCGCTGCTCTACACTTATGTGGGAGGGGTGAAGGCAGTGATATGGACCGATGCGGTGCAATTCGGGCTGTTTTTGCTGGGCGGCATTTTCGCGCTCTGCTTCATTCCGAAGCTGGTTGGGGGGGGCGCGGCGGCTGTCTTTTCGGAGGCCGCTGCGGGAGGCAAGCTTCATTGGCTGAATGTCGCGCCGCCTCCGGGAGTGTCGTGGCTTAGGTTTTTGTTTGGGCCGCCATTCAATATCTGGATGGGGATTATCGGTGGGACGGTCATGGTGATGTCGTCGCACGGGGCTGAGCAGTTGATTGTTCAGCGGGTGCTGGCCTGCAAATCGGTGCGCGACGGACGCAAAGCGCTGGTGCTAAGCGCGGTGGTGATCTTCCCGCTTTTCCTGATCTTTCTGCTGGTAGGAGCGATGCTGTGGGCGTTTTATCAAGGTCATCCTTTCAAGATCCCGCTGCCTGAACCGACTCCGCACTCGCCGCAACAGGATTTCGTTTTTCCTATCTTTATGATGACGGAAGTTCCTCATTTGCTGAAGGGCTTCTTGATCGTGGCCATCCTTTCGGCCGGGATGTCCTCAGTAAGCTCGGCGCTGACGTCGCTGGCTTCCATCTCGACTATGGATTTTGTGAAGCACCTATCGCCGCAAAGGAGCGAGGAATTCTTTCTGCGCTTGAGCAAAGGTTCGACGGCGCTGTGGGCCGGCATGCTGATTCTGGTGGCCTATTTGAGCCGCCAGGTGCCTTTCGTTTTGGAGGCATCGTTTAATTTGCGCGGTTTGACGAGTGGGGCGTTATTGGGAGGCCTGGCGCTGGCGGTTTTTTGGCGCAAGAGCCCGGCGTTGCCGGTGGTGTTAGGCATGATAAGTTCCCTGACGGTGATGATGGTTATTCAGGCAGTCCCCAGGTTCAGCAAGGCAATCTATTTCCCGTGGTTCACGCTGATCGGAGGCACGATTACGATTGGAATAGCCTCCATTGCGCGCCGGTTGCTTGCTACAAGGCCAATCGTAGAGAAGGCTGCGGTGGACGTTTTGTCGCCAACGTCGAAGATAGGAGATGGGAGATAGAAAATGGGAGATGGGAGATGGAAGACGGAAAATAGAAGAAATCGAGGATCCGCCTTCGCTTAAGCTACGTCGGACAGGCGAGGACGAGGACGAGGAAAACCGACGGATGAACACGGAAGCGAAATCCAAGACAGGAAAATTAAAGACAGGAAAATGCAAACGGAATTGAAGGCAGGAAAATTATGCGGCAGGAAGATTTTGAATTCCGTTTTCCTGAATGGGAAGGATGGGAAGAATGGGAATGATGGCTTGGGAGGCAGGGCAGGCGAGACGCCTGCCCTACTGTGGGGTCTATTCGTGTTTTCGTTGTTGCTGTCGGTCGGGTGCAAATCCACCCATTCGGCTTCAAGCTCCTTTGCGGCAGTGGAGATTCGGGGCAACACGCCCGGGCAAATCCATGATGTGGCCACGGCCGTGTTCCTGGAAGACGGGTATAAGCTCGTCAAACCGGGCTTGACCAGTTTCGTTTTTGAAAAGCCGGCTTCGAAGCTGAGCAATTTTACACACGGCAGTTGGGCTGGTGATGAGCCACTTTCGGTGCGGGTCAAAGTTTCGATTGTGCCTTTGGGCGAGGCCGATTCCCGGCTTGAATGTGACGCCTTTATGGTGCGCGATGCCGGCGGGGGTTTGCTGGAGGAAGAATCGCATATCAGCCGGTTCCATGCGGGACCGTATCGAAGGCTGTTGGAGCAAGTGGCTGCGCGAATGAACGGAAAACCCCAATAAGTTAATTAGGTTAATTAAGTTAATTGGGTTAATTAAGTTGGTTCCTGGAGGATCAGGCGAAAAGCCCCAAAGGCCCGAGCGTGATGTTGGGTGAGTTCGGACGCGTGTTAAGCCATGGAGGCGCCGCAGGTTGGAAACCTGCGACACAGCAGATTGGCAATCTGCGCTACAGGATCTCCTGGCCGCGAAAGCATTTGAACAAAGGTAGCTCTTTGCTTAAGGTGCTATCGTGAAAACTGTGAATATCACCGCGGACCAACCGGAACTTCGCAAGCTTGTTGAACAAGCCTGTGACGGCGAACCGGTCATCCTTGCGTACGGTGATAAAAAGGTGAAACTGGAGCCCTTTGTCGCTGTTGGTGGAGCTGTGGATCTGGATTTGCAAGAGGATAGCCCCGAGTTAGAAGCCGAACTATTGAAGGCTGTGCGCTCGCCGCTTACCCCCTATTCGCGGCGGGATCTGGATGAAATCGAGGAACAGGTCGGCCACAGCGAGATCGAGTGACGCTCTACGACCTCTTGCCCCGCACGGATCGCCCGACAAACGATCTGCTGTTGGACCAGTTTCTTGAGTACACCAATCAAAAGCAGCTAACGCTTTATCCGGCGCAGGAGGCGGCGGTTCTTGAGCTATTTGAAGAAAAGAACGTCATCCTCCACACGCCCACTGGTTCCGGCAAATCGCTCGTCGCGGCGGCGCTTCATTTTAAAGGTCTGGCGCAGGGTAAGCGCTCGGTTTATACGTCGCCGATCAAGGCGCTGGCCAATGAAAAGTGGATGGCGCTCTGCCGCGAATTCGGGCCGGACAATGTCGGCCTGAGCACGGGCGATGCTTCCGTGAATCCGGATGCGCCCATTGTGTGCTGCACTGCGGAAATCCTGGCCAATCGCGCTTTGCGCGAGGGGGCGGATGCGAACGTGCAGGACGTGATCATGGATGAGTTCCATTACTACGCCGATCGCGAGCGCGGCGTGGCCTGGCAAGTGCCGCTCCTGACTCTGCCCCAGGCGCGATTTCTGTTGATGTCCGCCACACTGGGCGATACGAGCTTCTTCGAACAGGAACTCACGCGCTTGACTGGCCGGCCAACGATTACGGTGGCGGCGAAGGAGCGTCCGGTGCCGCTCGAATTTGCTTACTCCGAACTTCCCCTGGCTACAACGCTGGAAAGTCTTGTGGCCGACGGGAAGGCGCCGGTGTATGTGGTCCACTTTACGCAGTTGGAAGCTGCCCAAAGCGCGCAGGATTTTACGAGCATCAATGTTTGCTCGCGGGAAGAAAAAACTGCTCTAGGGACCGCTTTGGAAAATTTCAAGTTCAGCAGCCCCTACGGCCCTGAGATTCGCCGCTGGCTCAAGCACGGCATTGCCGTGCACCATGCGGGCCTCTTGCCCAAATACCGTGTGCTGGCCGAGCAATTGGCCCAGAAAGGCTTGCTCAAAATCATTTGCGGCACGGACACACTCGGCGTGGGCATTAACGTTCCCATTCGCACGGTTCTTTTCACGCGGCTTTGCAAATACGATGGGGAGAAAACCGCCATCCTCAGCGCGCGCGATTTCCATCAGATCGCAGGGCGCGCAGGGCGGAAAGGGTTCGATGACAAAGGCTGGGTGGTTGCGCAGGCCCCAGAACACGTGATCGAAAATATCAAACTGCGCGAGAAAGCAGCCAAAGGCGGTAAAAAGGGTGTCACCCGCAAACCGCCTGAGAAGAACTTTGTGAATTGGGACAAGCAGACTTTCTTGCGCCTTATCCATGCGCAACCGGAAAGATTGACCTCCAGATTTCACGTCTCTCATGGAATGTTGCTGAATGTGCTGAGCCGCAAAGGCGATGGGTGCCGCGCGATGCAAAAG
This sequence comes from Verrucomicrobiota bacterium, assembly GCA_003176045.1. Classification (GTDB taxonomy): domain Bacteria; phylum Verrucomicrobiota; class Verrucomicrobiia; order Limisphaerales; family UBA8199; genus PSRM01. The sequence continues at coordinate 13,515 of PSRM01000243.1, forward strand.
CTGATCGCGGACTGCCATGAATCGCCCAAGGCGAAGGAGGCGCACCGCAAGCGGGCCTGGCAGCTATTTCGATCATTGGTCGAGAGAGGCATTGTGGAGTTTGTGAAGTCGGACCAAGCGGACCGATCTGACACTGTGAGGTCGAAGCTGCGCGTCAACGTCGAGTTGCAGGACGACTTCTCGATGGACCAGGCCCTTTCGCTGTATCTGCTGGACACCATCCCGGTTATGGATCCCCAGGCTCCCGATCATGCCATGGTCCTGCTTTCGCTGGTTGAATCCATTCTCGAAGACCCGGACATCATCATTCGTAAACAACTGGACAAACTCAAAAGCCAGAAGATGGCCGAAATGAAACTGGCCGGGGTCGAATTCGATAAACGCATCGAAGAACTCGAAAAGCTGGAGCACCCTAAACCCAACCGCGACTTCATCTACTCCACTTTCAACGCGTTTGCCGACAAACATCCGTGGGTCGGCCAGGAAAACATCCGCCCGAAATCCATCGCGCGGGAAATGTTCGAAACGTTCCGCTCGTTCCCGGATTATATCCGTGATTACGAATTGCAGCGCGCGGAAGGCGTGCTGCTGCGTCATCTCAACAGCGTCTATAAAGTCCTGGCGCAAACGGTTCCCGACACTGCCAAGAACGACACGGTCCGGGAAATGGAACTCTATCTCTCCTCGATGATCCGTCAGATAGATTCGAGCCTGCTCGATGAATGGGAGAAACTGCGGGGGAGAAAAACGGAAATTGAACAGGAGGGAACAGAGAAAACAGAGGGGAAAACTGCTCCGTTCTCTGAGTTATCTCCTGTTGAAGGGCTTCCTGACATCACGCGTGACACCCGCGCCTTCACGGCTGCGATCCGCACCCGCATTTTCTCTTTTCTGCGCGCGCTGGTGAACCGGGACTTTGAAGTCGCGCTTTCGAACCTTGATATTTCCGAGGCCTCTGCCGCCGCAGCAGAGCCGGGCAGCGAGGCCTTGTCCTGCTCACGGTTACAACAGGCCAACTGCGGGGACAAGGCTGTCCCCGCCCCTACTGCGTCCTGGTCCTCCGGGCGCTTGCAGCAAGCCCTCGAAGCTTATCTAAAGGAACACCAAACTCTGCGCCTGGATCCGGATGCCCGCAATCTGCGCCACACCTACATCACGCCATCCGAGGATAAGCGCACCTGGCGCGTTCAGCAAATGCTGGTGGACCCGGACGAGCACAACGATTGGGTGGCTGAATTTGAGGTGGACCTTGGGCAATCGCGGGCCCGTGGTGAGCCCGATTTGAAGCTCATCCGAATTGGCCCCTTGGTTGGCGGTTGAGCTACTAGGTCAGCCTCAGCGGTACTTCGGTCAGGTCTGCTTCTGCCGATGGCCAAATGGTGAGCGGATAAGTCACTTCTTGCGCGAGGTGCTCCGGCCGTAAACTTCCTTCCACGGCGAACCAGCAGAGAGATTACGCCGCTGTTGATCGAGGCGCTCATCTATAAGATGCTTGTCGGCTTCCGTGATTTTCAGAGAACCCCTCACCCCGACCCTCTCCCCTTCGGCCCCTTCCGCCTGACGAAGGGGAGAGGGAGAGACGTCGGCGGCGCTGGGTGTTCTTTGGGGCATTGCGCCGCTTTCGCGGTTGGCGTTTCCTACACGCTTACTTTGCTGTCGTAAGCGGAAAATCGTCCGTCCTGAATGGGCTGGCGGGCAGGCCGTCCTTATTCCAGAGATTGCCGGTGGGATAATCTTCCCATCCGTACCGCACAGCGACCGGGTTTTGCACCTCGGGTGCGCTCGCAATGATCGTGTTATCGCTCTGAATTCGTGCCCTGGCCCAGACCCACTTCCGGTCCGATCCGCAAATCGCAAAACCTTTCAGCAGCCCAGGATGAGCGTCGAGGCCATGGTCCACGTGGTCGAAGTAGAGCACTACTTTGTTGCCTTGAATCATCATGTTGCGATAAATCGGGCCGCTGTATTCGATCTTTTCGTGGTATGCGATCGCCCGGGCGGCGATGGCCAGCCTGGCCCCGACCGGCGCCTTCTTTGTTGGATGAATGTCCTTTTCATCGCCCACATCGGTGATCACCGCCATGCCGGTGTTTGGGAGCACTTTGGTCGCCAGCAACTGCGCATCGCGCAGTTCGGCCCAGTCGCTTTCACCCGGTTCCTTTTTGATGGCTTTGAAGGGCGCGAGTTGCACGCAAAGAAACGGAAAATCGAGTTCACCCCAGCTCCGCCGCCAGCAGCGGATCATATCCGGGAACAAGGTCCGATATTGCTCGGCACGGGGCGCATTGGATTCGCCCTGATACCAGATGGCACC
>PSRM01000236.1 GCA_003176045.1 Verrucomicrobiota bacterium
GGCCCGACGATGAACGCCGGGCCGCCCCAACCCAATGACCGCTATGAAACGGGAGCGGAGCTTACGCCAGCCCCGCTCCACTCGGCTGTGCGGATTGACTATCCGCACGACGGCTAAGACCGCAAGGATCGTGCCATCGCAGGTTTGAGAAGTCAGGTTTTTTGGAAGGAATTAACGCAAAAGACCCAAAGACGCAGCGGACAAACCTCGAAAAGACAGGACAATTTAAAAAGGAAATTAGGCAGGAAAATTAGGGGCAGGAAAATATAACGAAGTCTTCATCTTCCTGCCTTAGAATTTTCCTGCCAGTTCTTCGTCTTGATTTTTCTGTCTTCAATTTTCCTGTCTTGTCTTTGCGTCTTTGCGTTAAATCGGGCCCGCAAAGCTACGGCCCCAGCCGCACACGGTAGAATCGGTTCTCCAAATTGGTCAGCACGCCGGGATCCACGTAACTGGTCGAGGAAACAGCGGCCCCTGGCGCAGGGATTAGGCCGCTTAAATCCGAGAACGGAGCCTCACTCAGCAGATTCGTCCCCGCCTGGACCACGTAAGACTCTCCTCCTTGAGTATTCCAGGTCATGGACAGGTTGTTGTTCTGTCTGGCCACAGAGGTGAATTGAAATGGGCGTGCCGTTACGTTGATCGGAATCGCAGCAGTAGCAGCATTTCCCGACGTGTCCTCGGCCGTGATATGAATATTGTAAAGGCCCGGGGCGGGAAACCATTTGGTCGCAGTTGGCGTAGTCGCAAAATCGCCATCGTCGTAAGTCCAGACGAAGTTTGTCACTGCGCCGTGCGTGCTGGAAGCGCTGACCGAGAAACTAACCCTGAGCGGCGCATTGCCGTTGGTTGTACTGGCCGAGACATTGAGCGAGGGTGGGGAGGAGGTTTTGCGCAAGAACCATGGGGTCGTCGTAGGATCTGTCTTGAAAAATGCCAGCAACTGTCGCGCGACTTTCGGCACGCCGCCTGTGGCCGAAGGATGGGTGAAATCACTCTGCAGATCATCCGGGCAAACCGAAGTGAGCCCGTCGGACCGCCCACGTGTGCCGTCGGTCCAAATATAAGGTCCCCAGGAGAGCCAGGGGGCCACAACGGCGCCTTGCCGCGGGTCCCAGTTGAGATTGTTTTGGCCGGTGACCTGGTCCTGGATGACCCATTTATCAGCAAAGCCTGTCTCAAAAGCGAACGGTTCAGGGTTCAATTCTGTTTGATCCAGAGGCTGGTTGGTGTAGCACCGGGTGCGGCAGGACAGATACGCCAGGCGCAAGTTGGGATATTTGCTTTTGGCATTGCGCAAGATGATAGCCAGATAATTTTCCAACTGCTGAGCGTGCCCCGGGAACTGCCCGTAATTCCCAGGGTGCGCCAGTGCTTGCTTGAGCCAAAGGGCCTGCACTTGATTTGTGCTTACCCCGGCAGAGGTGAGACGTGACAACACGGTGGTCCAGGTAGCCGCGGCTGGATTGGTCCATTGAATCGCGTCCTGGCCGCCTTGCGCCCCGTCCACAATTCGTACCTGCGGATTTCGCGCCGGATCTGCTGTGGCCATATTCGAGAAGGTTTCCGAACCAAGCGAGGCCCACTCGTCGGTCGTGTTCGACATGCCAATGGAAAGCAGCACGATTTTGCCGCTATTGGTATCCACCGTGCCCGAAGCACCGAGCGGCTGAATGTTTGTCGCGATCCAAACCCCGCCAGCCAGGTGCGCTGCCGGCCTCTGATTCGAGCCATTGGTATAAAGCCCGCCCGCGTAGCCTTTGTACAGACCCGAACCGAGGTCGTTAATGGCTGTAATGCCAAGGTTCGTAAGTGTGCAGTCCGCCCGGAGACGAGAGGAACCACCCAACCAAGGCAGGACCGTAAGTGCGAGAGTGAATAGTGAAGCGTGAAAAGTGAATAGAGAACAACGGCAGAAGCTATTCCGTTCCTGATAGAAGGGAACCGAAATACCTTTTCTTGGCCCGGTCGAGCGCCTTGTCTTCATACATGAGCCTTTCTAAGTAATTACAAGGTTCGTGTACATTTTCATGCACCGATCAAGCCGAGCGCATCAAATAAACCAACAAAAAGTAAGAATGTCAAGAATTTCGAAGCGAAGCAGCGCAGAATAGACGCATGATACTACCACCCTGGCTGCGAGAGGCCGCTTGGGGTGCGGAGCGCGGCATTTATGCCGCTTCACGCCCCGAGCGCACGGAAGCGCCCGGGTTATCATGCCCGTTCATCGCGCTACGGACGGTGAAGCGGCATAAATGCCGCGCTCCTGCACGGTGCCAGTATTCATGCACCCGCGCAGAATGTGGCGCGTGGATTTCTTTTCTTATTCGCTTGCCCCCCATTCGTTTGCCCCTCCGTTTCCTCCTATTCAAATCATCTGACCTCCGGAATCGCCTCCCCATCCTTGCGTGGATCTGACGCGCCGTAATTCACCTTCGTCGTCAGGTCGCGCATGACCGCCTGCCCGCCGCCAACCGAGGCGGTAAACGGGCCGCGCAGTTGGATTTGATGTCCCCTGGCTTCCAACTCCTTCCGCACTTCAGGCGGCACTCGCGACTCGATCTCCACATCGCAACCCTCGAAGGTCATCTTCGTAAAGCGCGGCGCCTCCAGCGCGGCCTGGATGTTCATGCTGTGGTCAACAATGTCGGACACGAATTGCGCGTGTGCTTGCGATTGATTCCAGCCACCCATAATCCCAAAGGCCAGGCGCAGCGAGCCTTTCTTCATGAACGCCGGGATAATGGTGTGAAGCGGACGCTTGTGACCGGCCAGCAGGTTCGGGCTGCCCGGTTCAAGGCTAAAAAGGCCGCCGCGATTCTGCAACGCAAAACCACATCCGGACGGCACCAGACCCGAGCCGAATGAGTTGTAGTTGCTCTGAATATAGGAAACCATATTGCCTTCGGCATCCACGACACAGAGGTAAGTTGTTTCGTTTCCAACGGCTGGCGGTTTGCCGGCGGGCACGTCGCAATTGGCCTTGCTCATATCAATGAGGTGCGCTCGCTCGCGTGCGTAGTCTTTGGAAAGCAGCGCCGAGACCGGGTTTTTGTTGAAATGCGGATCGCCGATGTAATGAACCAGGTCCGCGTAAGCCAGCTTCTTGGCTTCAATCATGACATGCAGAGCGTTGACCGAACCGGGACCGAATTGGGCAAGCGGAAAATTCTCCATCAGATTCAACATGCAAAGCGCGGCCAAACCCTGGCCATTCGGCGGCATTTCATAAACTGTCCAGCCGTGGTAGGTAGTGGAAACCGGCTCGACCCATTCCGCCGAGAACATCGCCAGGTCATTCGCAACCATCGTGCCTCCATGCGCTTTCGAACAGGCCAGGATACGCTCGGCTATTTTTCCGCGATAAAACGCGTCCCGCCCACGCTCAGCAATTTGTTTCAGAGACCAGGCCAGGTCCGGGTTTCGAAAAATCTCCCCTGGTTTCGGCGCTCGGCGATTGGGCAAAAAGGTTGCCGAGGCCTGGGGATCGGCCTTCAACTTCTTCTCGCTGGCCACCCAATAACTCGAAAAAATCTCCGTAACAGGATAGCCCTCTTCCGCATACCGAATCGTTGGCGCCAGCAACGTGGACAGTTTCTTGCGTCCAAACCGCTTGACCAGCTTGTCCCATCCATCCACCACGCCCGGCACTGTCACCGAATTGATGCCGCTTTGAGGCATTTTAGAAAGCCCCTTGCCGCTCAAAAACTCCGGCGTCAACCCAGCCGGGGCCCAACCGCTCGAATTAAGGCCGTAAAGCTTGTCCGTCTTTGCCTCATAAACGATGGCGAACATGTCGCCGCCGATGCCATTGGCCATCGGCGCAAACAGCCCCATGGCCGCATTGGCCGCCACAGCAGCATCCACTGCATTGCCGCCCTCAGCCAGAATCTTCGCGCCGATTTGCGACGCCAGCGGATGTTCCGTCGCGACGATGCCCTGTCGCGAGATGACCATCGAGCGCGCCTGCGAACGGTCCTGGGCGTGTGTATTAGCGACCAACGCGAGCAACATGAGCAGCCTAATTACTCGGGAGTATAAGTTCGGTGACGTATCGTAGGGCAGGCTTTCGAGCCTGTCGGTGAGGGCGGCTTTCCAGCCGCCCGATGGACACCGGGCTGAAAAGCCCGGCTCACCGGCAGCCTGGAAAGGCTGCCCTACCTCACAGTAGTTATGCCCGCGACCACTAAGCAACTTGCGGAGCACAATCATGGAAGGCGAACCTCACTATTGCGCCATAGCTTAGGATTTCCCTGTACCTCCAACCGACCTGCTTGAATCAAACCCTCAACACGCGAAGCAATTTGTTCATAACCCTTTTCACCCTCTGGCAGCGTAAAGCTCCTGGCATCGGAAGTCTTTGCGATGATCGTTGCAACTTTTTGCCAGCGAGGCAGTGCCACGCGCAGGATCGCTTCGTCAACCGCGGCCCAGTCACGCGTGGCCGGCTTCATAGAGGACATGTTTGAACATTGGCTGAAAAACACCTGACGCGCAAGGCGGCTTATGGTTCGATTTGCCCATGAACGATTTCCTCAGCCTCGCACTGCGGCCCTCGGTCGTGAAACGCGCGCTCAGGTATGCGCTGGTCGTCGGCTTCATACTGATCGCCATCAATCACGGCGCCGCGATCCTTAAAGCTGAAGTGACGGCTGCACGGTTGTTCCAGATGGCGCTGACGGCGATGGTGCCGTATGTGGTCTCGACTCTTTCGAGTGTTGGTGCTCTACGGTCAGTGGCGAACGAAAAAAAATCCACTTAGGGGCATTTCGAGGACGAGGACGAGGACGAGGACGAGGACGAAAAATGCAGGAGACGGCTGTGCCCTATATAACGATGTAACTTTGTAACAATGTAACCCAATTAACTTAATTAACTTAATTAACTTATTTAACCCAATTAACGCTGGATTCGGTCTCGCCTCATCCGTGTCCATCCGTACTACTATGCATCAAAGTTTTCGCAAAGCGCGCAAATTTTCCCAATGTAACGTTGTAACCCATTTAACCATTTAACTCATTTAACCT
>PSRM01000151.1 GCA_003176045.1 Verrucomicrobiota bacterium
CCTCTCCCCTTCGGAAGGGGAGAGGGCCGGGGTGAGGGGTTTTTCTCGCCAGAGCCGTTCCTGGGGAGGGTCATTGCCGCGCCGGTTTCATTTCGATGAAAAGACCAATCCATGGCGCTTCCAAAGCACCCCTCACCCCGACCCTCTCCCCTTCGGCCCCTTCCCCCTGACGAAGGGGAGAGGGAGAGCCGTCGGCCGCGCATGGTGTTCCCCGGCGCATTGCACCGCTTTGGCTTTCGGGGTCTTCTACGGAGCTTGGCCTGGTTGTTTGATGGTGTGCATGGAATTTCAATTTTCATAGAGCTTAGAACGGCAAAGGTTCGATCTCGCGATATCCTGGCGGAGGCTGAAAAGCTTTTGTGTCGGCCTCGGTTAGTTTCCCGGGCTTGATGGATTTGACTTCGAAGCGGAAGCGCTCGGGGCCCTTCTCGAATTTCAAGATGGCGAGCAAAGGAAAAAGGTTGCGCGCCTTGAGCAGCTCCGGCCATTGCTCTTCGATCCCACGCGGGCCAACACGGGACGCCTGACGGCTGACGTACGGCTGGTAAGGAAACAGTTTGTCCGTCGCCCAGATTTCAAGTGTCTGCCCGCGCTCTTTGATTTCATAACGGGCGCAGGCCAGGCCCAGGAGGTTCGTTGTCTCACCTGTGACCTTCAGCTCTCGTTTCTCCGCCAGGCGCGTCATCGGCGGCATGGGCGGCATTGCGGGCGGCGGGGACATGCCCGGCGCCATCGGCGGCATGGGCGGCATGGCCGACCTCGGAGCATTTTCCGCCCCCGGTTTGAGCCGCACAAAGCTGCGGTTGTGCGGAAAGAGCAGAGTCAGAACGCCGGTTTGCCGGTCCACAATGTCCACCGGTTTCGGGAAGGTGGCTCGAGATTCATCGGAGCTGGCCGCGGTCAGTTCCAGGCGCATCGAATTCGCGCCCACGGTGTAGAGCAGGGCATTGGTTTCATTTCCCTGCTTGGTCACGGCGTTGATGATTCCCTCAAAGCCGGGGGCGGCTGGCGCGCTGCAAGCAATAGTGCAAGCCGTGAGGGCGAGAATGAGTTTGATTTTTTGTGTGTAGGTCATAATGAGCTCAGGGATAGGTTCAGGGATAGGGCATGTTATATGGTAAACGGACGCTCATCGAATTGCCGGCTGAGTTCTGGCCGAGACAGCCGACGCCCATATTAAGAGACACCCCGGTGCCACTGCCCCAAGAAATTCCGTAGCAGTTGTTAGCTAAGTTGTCGGAGTAAATGCCGGCGCCGTCACCTTGGGAGCGCCCGTAACAGGTGTCGGCCAGATAAGCATCCAAACCGGTGCTCCTTATGCTCTGGCCATAGCACCCAGTCGCGATCGTCGCAACCATGCCATGGAGTCCGCCCTCGCTATGACAGTTGCTGGCTTCATCGGCAACAATCCCGGTCTGGTCTGTTGATTTACCGTAGCATCCAGTGGCTACGGTGGCCACTACTCCAAGGTCCGCAGATTTGCCGTAACAACCGGTGGCGACAATGACCGACATCCCATAGCCGCTATCGCTTTGGCCGTGGCAGTTGATGGCCTCGCTCGCCTCTAAGCCATTGCCCACGCTGCTCTCGCCGCGACAGTTGCTGGCCTCCTCGGCGTGCAAACCGGCGGTGCCTGCGACCGTACCGGTTTGCTTGCCGTAGCAGCCTGTGGCAATTGTGGCGAGCAGGCCGTAAGTGCCGGCGCTTTGGCCGTAGGAGTGGTTCGCCTCCGCGGCCACCAACCCGTAACCACTGCTGCTTTCCCCGTGACAATTGTTGGCTTCGTGGCTATCCAACCCGTCGCCGCTTCCCAGCGAGTAGCCGGCGCAATTGTTGGCAGTGGTGGCGTTCAAGCCACTGCCGTCGCCCGTGCAATAACCGTAGCAGTTGTTGGCCATTGCGGAATCGAGCCCAACCCCGCTGCCCAGGCAGATACCGTAACAATTGTTTGCGGCGTTGGCGACCAGGCCGTCGCCATTACCCAGACAGTAGCCGTAGCAGTCGGATGCAGTGCTCGCAAGGATAGCGGTATCGCCACACGCATAGGCAGTTGAATGGCTGACGCTCGCCGCTACGATCCCAGAACTGCCGACCAGTTGCACCCTGCAGGATTCGACGATGCTCGAAGATTCGGTGTTGAGATAGATGCCGTAGAGGAGGCATCCCGAAATCGAGACTCCGCTCACCCGCACATCTAAGGGGGGAGCGTTGCCGAAGAAGATACCGGAAGCGAAACCAGGTCCAGAATAGACGCCGCCATAATTATTGACCGAGCCGCTGATAAAGCCGTTGAGGATCGTCACCTTCTGTATCCCGCCGCTGGCGCCGAGCTGGATGCCCGCGCCGGTGTTGTTGGGATCGATCGAGGAGATCGTGAACCCGTTGAGGTCGAGTGTAACGCTGTTGGCGGAAATAACAATCGCGTTGCCCGAGCTCACCTGAAGATTCCCCGTCAAATAATACGAGCCCGGCTGGCTGATGGTGTAGGGCACGGCCGAGATAGGCGTGCGCGCCTCGATCTGGTCGAGCGACTTCATCGTCGGCGCGGGCGGGCCGGGCGGCATCAGGCTGCCCTGGGCGAAAAGCGAGGAGGGCTGACAGGCGAGGAGCGTGAGCAGCGCCGCGAAGAAGCATGCGGCAGTTCCGGAGCGCGGACATTCTTGTCCGCAGCAAGCTGGAGCGTGAAAAAGGCCTTCGAAAGTGTCTAAACGGTGGTGCGCTCGGACGTTGCTGCGGACAAGAATGTCCGCGCTCCGCACTGGTTCCGCCTTTGCCCTTCCCCGATTTATTCGGTTTCGTGACATTCTTTTCATGTTTGGACTGGTTTGATGGTTAAGCTTGGATGGTTTCCTTTTGGCGCACCGCGCACTGCGCGTTACGGGGGCATGCTGTAGTGGTATGTAGTATTGACCCCAGACGCATCGCAGGCGCTGGCGATGTAGGCGTCCAGCCCTGTGCCGAGGGAGCTGAAGCCCCAGCAGCCAATGGCGATATGAGCGTTCAATCCGTCGCCGTAACCCTCACCCTGGCCGTAACAGTTTTCGGCTGTCACCGTTTGAAGTCCCCCCCCGTTGGCGCTCTGGCCGAAGCAGTTGATGGCGGTGTCGGCAAACAAGCCCAGGCCCGAGCCGTTTATGCTGGTGCTATGGCCGTAACAACAGGCGGCGACAATGGCATCCAGTCCGGCGCCGACAAAACTTTGGCCGTAGCAATTGCTGGCGCTGCCCGCCCTCACCCCGGCGGCGTTGACGCTCTCGCCGCGGGAGTTGCCGGCGGTGTCGGCAAATAGACCGTAGCCAATGGTGCTGAACCCGTAACACCCGGTGACGACGGAGGCATGGACGCCATCGCCACCGAAGCTTTGGCCGCGGCAGTTGGTGGCGCTGGTGGCCGTGATCCCATTGCCGCCGCCGGCGCAGACCGCGTAGCAATTATTGACCATGTCGGCGTTGACTCCGTCTCCGTCTCCCTGACAAAAGGCGTAACAGTCGGACACAGTGTTTGCGTAGATGGCGATATCGCCGCACTCAAGTGCTTGGCAACGATAAACGCCAGTGGCGACGATGCCATAGCCGCCGACCTTTGCGACGGTGCAGGATTCGACCACACCATTGCCAATGTAGATTCCGGAGGACAGGCAACTCGAAACGGAGACGCCGGCCACGCGCACGTTGTTGGGCACAACGGCCCCGTAACTGATACCGTTGCCAAACCCGGTATTCGAAAACCCGCCGGTATAACCGATTGGGCCGGTGATGAAGCCGTTGAGGATGGTCACGTTTTGAATTCGGTCGCTGGTCCCGAGTTGTATGCCCGCGCCGGAGTTGGTGTGGTCGCTCGAGGAGAGGGTGAACCCGTTCAGATCAAGTGTCACGCCGTTGGCGACTATGGTAATCGCGGTGCCCAAGCTGACCTGAAGATTCCCTGTCAGATAATACGAACCGGGACTGGTGATGGTGTAAGGCACGGCCGAGATGGGCGTGCGCGCCTCGATCTGGTCCAGCGATTTCATCGTGGGCGCAGGCGGGCCGGGTGGCGTCAAGCTGCCCTGGGCGAAGAGAGGGGAGGGTTGACATGCGAGGATCGCGAGCAAGAAAGATATGCGAGCTAAGAATAAAGACATTCGAAAATTCCATCTCTGAATCCCAAAGGGATTCCGTCCTCCAGCCCAGGGTTGCGACGAAGGGGCTACCCTGGGTAAGTCCGCCAATAAAGGCCAACCCCAACGGGGTTGCGGCTTTTCGCTCATTTTCGGCGGTAGCGAGTTTCCAACGGGCGCTAAAGCTAACAATCTGTTTTTCATATTCTGTTTGTTTCGTTCGTTAACTGAATGATTTTCGTTCCCCCCTGGCGGGTGGAAGATCATGGCGGCATGTTGTAATGGAATTGAGAACCAGCGGTCGGATCACCAAAGCAGGAGTTTGCAATATAAACATCCAGTCCGACGCCGGCACTGGCATCGCTCTCGCCTCGGCAGCCAATAGCAAGGCCGCCCGACAGCCCTACGAAGGACCTGGAATAACCCTCGCAACCAATGGCAGTATCCGATAGCACTCCATAGCCCTCGCCATCGCTTTGGCCCGAGCAGTTCGCGGCGCTGACGGCGTTTACGCCGTTGCCCTGAGCAGAATAACCCCAGCAGTTGTTGGCGGCTGCGCTGGCGATCAATCCGTCCGTGTTGATGCTTTTGCCGGCGCTGTTGAGGGCAATGGTGGCAAGCAGGCCGATGCCGGCGTTGGTGCTGTTTCCGTAGCACCCAGTGGCGACAGTGACCATCATCCCGTCGCCGTCGCCGCCGCTCTCACCGCGGCAGTTGAGGGCGGTGGTGGCAATCAGCCCTGGGCCGTAGAGGGCGCAGTAGCCGTCGCAACTATTGGCCGTTCCGGCCCTCAGCCCACGGCCGCGGCTGCTTTGGCCGTGACAATTGCTGGCATTGTTGGCGAACAGCCCGATCCCGCCGCCGTCGCAAAAACCGTAGCAATTATTGGCCGTGTCGGCGATCACCGCATCCCCGCCGCCCAGGCAGTAGCCGTAGCAATCGGAAACTGTCGTCCCGAAGATGGCGGTGCTTCCGCATTGATAAGCTGCGCAACGATAAACTCCGGCGGCCACAATCCCGTAGTTGCCCACCGTTTGCACGGTGCAGGATTCGACGACGGTCGAAAAACCGGTGTTAAGATAAATGCCATAGAACAAGCAGCCTGAAACCGAGACGCCGGCCACACGCACTGCGTAGGGCACGGGACCAGTGTAAGTGATGCCGCTTTCGAAGCCGTACCCGGAATAACTGCCGTCATAGCCCACTGAGCCCGTGATGAAGCCATTGAGGATGGTGACGTTCTGCCGCCGGCCACCGCTGCCGTCAAGAAGGACGCCTTTGCCCGTGTTGTTGGGATCGCTCGAGGAGAGGGTGAACCCGTTGAGATCGAGCGTTACCCCGTTGGCGCCGATGGTAATGGCATCGCCTGTGGTGACGTTGAGGTTAGCCGTTAAATAATATGAGCCGGGATTAGTGATAATGCAGGGCGCGGCCGAGATAGGAGTGCGCGCCTCGATCTGGTCGAGCGATTTCATCGTGGGCGCGGGCGAGCCTGGCGGCATCAGGCTGCCTTGGGCGAAGAGGCCGGCTGGCTGACAGGCGAGGATCGTGAGCAATGCAGCGAATGATTTTGAGGCAACTCCGGAACGCGGCTCTCGGAGCCGCAGCAGCCCCCCCGCGAGCAGGCGTCCCAAACCTGATCGGGCGCTCGGTTGCGCTTGTAACTGCTGCGGCTCGGAGTACCGCGCTCTGTTGTTATGATTTTTCATAGCTTCACTTTCTTCTCAGGCGCGCTGCGCCTATCTGTGATTTGATCGGTTCGGGCGGACTTATCCTGCCCACCGTTAACCAAGGCGAAATCTCAGAAAAAAAGGCGCAAACGAAATTGGAGAAAAGGATTTTAACGCAACGACGCAAAGACGCGAAGGCGCAGCCAATATTCAGAAGCGATTAACCGCGGATTACGCGGTTAAAGGAACAGCCGCAAAAGAACCCAGTCACTTACCACTACTCTTGCTTGATGCGGAAGAATTGCTGCGGCTGATTGAATGTGTTTGGGATGGTGACTTGAACGGTTGCGCCGTTGCCAGGGATGCCGGTTTGCAGGACGGTCCAGGCACCTGAGAGGAGATCTGTGGTACCCAGGACGCTATAGGTGAGACAATACTCCGAGGTAAAGCTCAACTGGAAATCGTTGCCGACCCTGGCCGCGGAGGTGATGAGCAACCCGGGGGGGAGAACGCCGGCGGCGCCAGCCACGATTCGCTCGGGAGTGAGTTGCATCCCACTATTGCCGCCATCGCCTAATTGTCCGGTGTAGTCGGCCCCCATTGCCCAGAGGCTGCCGTCGGATCTCACAAAAAGGCTGTGCACCAATCCGCAAGCAATCGCGGTGACCCCGGCGCACACAATCTGCTCGGGGATAAGGCTGACATTGGTCGTGCCGTCACCTAACTCGCCGTAGCCGTTGTCGCCGAACGCCCAAAGGCTGCCGTCGGATTTGAGGAAAAGGCTGTGAAAATCCCACGTTCCGCCCGTAGCAATCGCCGTGACGCCGCCGGCCACGATTTGCTCGGGCGATTGGGCGTTACTCATCGTGCCATCACCCAACTGGCCGTCGCTGTTGTTCCCAACCGCCCAGAGGCTGCCGTTGGTCTTGGCAAAAAAGCTATAAGAATATCCAGCGGCAATTCGCGCGACGCCGTCAGACATGATCTGTTTGGGTATGGTGCTATCGGCAGTTGTGCCGTCGCCCAATTCGCCGTGAGCGTTGGAGCCCATGGCCCAGAGACTGCCGTCGGACTTTAGGAAAAGACTGTGAGTATAGCCACCCGCGATCGCCGTTACGCCGGCGGGGACGATTTGCTCAGGCGAGTCGGCGCCGGTGGTGGTGCCATCGCCTAATTGGCCCGAACCATTCCACCCCATGGCCCAGAGGCTGCCGTCGGATTTGACAAAAAGGCTGTGGTAGGTTCCAGCGGCGATGGCCGTGACACCGCCCGCCACGATTCGCACCGGGCTGGCGCGGTTGTCGCTGGTGCCGTCGCCCAACTGGCCGTATTGGTTGTCGCCCATAGCCCAAAGGCTCCCGTCGGACTTGAGGAAAAGGCTGTGGGCGAGGCCGGCTGCAACCGCGATAACGCCGCCGGCCACGATCGGCTCCGGCATATAATGTGCGATGGAAGTGCTGTCGCCTAACTGTCCTGCATAGTTGTCGCCCATCGCCCAGAGGCTGCCATCGGACCTCAAGAAAAGGCTGTGGCCGGAGGCTGCAACCGTGGTCGCGCTTGCGGGCACAGAATTGGAGAGCGGGGCCAGAGGGTTCAGGGTGAGGGCGAAGCCGCGTGTCAGATAGCCCATCATGCTCGTGCCGACAATCTCGCCGGAGTCGTTGATTCCGTGTGCCACAGTCAACTCCAAACCTGTTCCGGCCGGCACAACGCTGTTAAGGTCAATGGGCGGGCTGGTGGCGTTCAACCAAAGAACGGCGTGAGGACCTGAAAGACCTGAAGGAAGCTGCAGCAGGCCAATGGTATTTCCGCCTGAGTAGCCAACAATCTGGCCGGCGGCATTGATGCTCCGGGGAATGGTCACACTGCCGGAAAGGTCGGCAAGGACAACCGGCGGGCTGAACGCGTCCGGCCAAAAAAGGCCATGGTAGCGAAAATCAACGCTACTCTCGTAGTAACCAATGATTTGACCGGAGGCGTTGATTCCCGTGGCGATGCTGCCGTAGGCGTCGTCCGGAGGAAGGACCAGTTCCGACTCGTACCCATGGCTGCCCAAAACCGCTGCAAAGCCCCTTGAGCTGTAGCCAACAATCTCACCGGAATCATTTATGGCATAAGCTACGCTTCCTCTGAGGCCTAGCGTTGACGGGGAGCTAGCGCCGGGCGCCCAATATGCGCCCGAGCTGAAGAATGGGATCGATGAATCGGCGAGGTAGCCTTCAGCGTAGCCCGCAACCTGGCCGGCTGCATTAATACCCAGAGCAGCGCTATTCAGTTGAGCGCCTGGCGGGAATGAGCCGAACGTTCCGAGGTCCTGCGCCCCAGCCCATGAAGTCGCATGGGTGATCCCGTTGCTCCGCGAGGTGGACCAACCCACAAATGCGCCGAAATCATTAATCTTCCAGGCGACGCTTTGATCGAAGCCTGCAGGGACGCCCATATTCACCGCCGGACTGCCTGCGTCGGCCCAGTAAACGGCGCGGGAATAGCCAGGGGCGAAGTAAGAGTAGCCAACGATGACGCCCGAGTTGTTGATTCCAAGCGCTTCACTTTGATTTTCGAACGCTCCGCCCAAGGTGCCGAGGTTGACGAGGTAGTTTTGAGGCGGCCCACTTACGTCTGCGGCACCCGTGAAGACCCAGAAACCGCCACTTAGCGAAAGGCCATCCCCGCTGACCCTCGCGGCATCCCATTGTCCAATGCTGCCGCTGATCGAAAGACCTCCGCCTCCGCCCCTGCCGGCAGGGCCGATGGCGTGCCAGGGGATGGTAATGGTCTGGGCCGACAGAAGCGGCACCCACAGCCAGCCCGCCAGTATCGCCCATTTGCTGAAGATCGGCTTTTTCATAGTCTTCTGTGCGTCTCTGCGTTGAAGTGCGTTTGCATCAGTCCCTCCTCTGCGGTTACTGGAGTGAAACCAGCACCAGCACCATCCCGCGTCCATTTTTCAAACCGCTCATTGCCTTGCCAATAACGGCCCCTTTCGCTTTGCGGTAATCGCTGACTTTCATGGCGTAGCCCGGAGCGCTCGAACTGGTCAGCAAATCCCCAGGCTTGATGGCGCCGTTGGAGGCATCGGCCTGCACGTACACACGGCCACTCAGGGCCACATTCTGGCCGCCTTCGATCACACCTTCCTGACTGAGCGAAATACCCGAGGCGATGCCATTTGCCCCGCTAACGACTCCCGCTACGCGCTTGTCATAAGCCCGCTGACTCAACTTCAATTGGCCTGGGTTCTGGTCATCAATCACCACGACAGCTCCTTTAGGAATCTCCGGGCCTGACATCTGGAAAGGCTCGGCCACATCGCAGCCGCCGCGAGTCGTCAGCGAGCACACACTCACTTTGCCATCGAAATAACCCGCCCAAACGCTGCCTCGGCCATAGACACCGGTCCCACCCTGAACATCGGCGACTCCAGCTACGCCCGCACAACCCGTGTTCCTTCCTTCGCCGAACACGGCTGTGCCGTTGAGCGCAAAACTCTCTCCATGGACACCGGCTTGTCCGCCGTTGCCACCGGAATAGGTTCTGCCGTAAACACCATTGCCATAGCTGCTGGTGCCATAAACACCCACGTAGTCGGAGCTGCTGCCATACACGCCGGCGTTGTCGGAGCTGTCTCCCTGAACACCGGGGCCGGAATAGCTACTGCCATGAACGCCAATACCGTCTCCAGTGTTTTCTCCCAATACAGCATTGCCCGAAAGGTTCGAGGAAACGCCGTGGACGCCATTACTCCCCGTGCCAAAAACGCCTTCGCCGGAGCTGCTGCTGCCGGAAACGCCCACGCCGGTGATGCTGGTACCGGAAACGCCGATGCCGTTGCCGCTGCTCTCCCCACGCACACCTGTGTAGTCAGGGTCAGAGGCTACGCCGTGAACGCCGTTTACGCCGGTGCCGTACACCCCATCGCCAAAGTCCAGGGTGCTGTAGCCATACACGCCGTACCTCACCCCTGCGCCAGTCACTCCAATGTCGTAGCCATTGCCCACGACGCCCGAACTGCCCGAACCAAGGGGCGCGTTGTTCTGGCCGGTGATCGTCGCGCCACCGGTTATGGAACCCGAGAGGTTCAGCGGCACTGCGATTTTCGAGCCGGTGACCGAGTTGTCCGCGACCTTTTCCGCAAAAATCGCGTAAGGCACTGGCGTCAACTCCACCCGCCCGGCAGTTTGGAACCCCGCCCCGCTGCCGGTGCGTCGCGAGGCGATCTCCAGCCAGTAAGGCTTCCCGTCGAAAACCGGGCCGAAATTAAGTGTAGCCATGAAAAGCCCGTTGGTGACGCCCACTGCGTTGATAGGAAGCGGTCCGGCTGCCACATTGCCGCCGATAGCGTTGCTGAAAAGGATGAAGTTGAAGTCGTAGAGCCCGGTGACGGGGCTGCCACCGTTCTCCAATTCCATGAGCCCCTGGTAAGTAAAGGAGGTGCCCACGGCCCGGACGGTCGAGAATGGCGAGTTGAGAATTGAGAGCAGTGCCAGGAGTACAAATGGGATAAAGAATCTTTTTCTTATGCGATTTTTCATAGTCTCACTTTCTTCTCAGGCGCCCTGCGCCTATTGGTGATTGGCTCGGTTCAGGTGGCCTTTTGTGCCCACCATTTACCAAGGCGAGATTCCGCCAAGAAAGGCGCAACGAAAGAGAGTCCAAAGCCCAAAGTCCAAAGTCCAAAGTCAGCGGCCGGTCGTCAGTAGTCAGTAGTCAGACTTCCGACGTCTTGTATCAAAATCCCTGAAGCCCTATGAGTTCCGACCTCTATGTTGCCATTTTGACTTCTGCCGGGCGACTTTGGACTTTGGACTTTGGACCTTGGACTTTAATATGTCGCGCGGCCGCCGGAGAGGTCGAAGGTGAAGCCGGTGGTGAAACTGGCTTCGGGTGAGACGATAAAGGCCGCCATGTCGGCGATTTCTTCGAGGGTGCCGCAACGTTTCATGGGGATTTTGTCGGTCATGTAAGTAACCTGCGCCGGCGGCATGGCTTCGACCATGGGAGTGCGGATGACGGCGGGCGCAAGTGCGTTGACTGTGACCCCGGTGCCCGCGACCTCTTTTCCCTGAACCTTGGTCATGGCGATGACGGCGGCTTTCGAGGCCGAATAAGCCATCATGCCCGCATTGCCTTCTTTGCCGGCGATGGAGGCGATGTGCAGAATGCGTCCGTAATTCTGGCTCAACATCGCCGGCAGCACGGCCCGGGAAGTGTAAAAAGAGCCGAAGAAATTTACGCGAAACACCAGGTCCACGTCCGCCGGTGATACTTCA
Organism: Verrucomicrobiota bacterium; assembly: GCA_003176045.1. Lineage (GTDB taxonomy): Bacteria > Verrucomicrobiota > Verrucomicrobiia > Limisphaerales > UBA8199 > PSRM01. The sequence goes on from PSRM01000151.1 coordinate 11,040, forward strand.
TGGCTGTGGACGTTCGTGATGCCGGTGATTCCGGCGCTGTTGACCAGAATGTCAATGGGCCCGGTCTGCTCGATGAGTTTCCCGAACGCAGTCTCGACGGCTTTCAAATCTGTCACGTCCACACAAACTGTTCGGCAATCTTCACCGATGCGGGCGCGCGCCTCCTCCACCTTTTCTGAATAGCAATCGCACAGAGTCACCTTTACCCCGAGGCCATTAAGTTTTTTTGCGATGGCCAGTCCGATGCCGGACGCGCCGCCGGTGATGAGAGCCTGTTGTTCTGTCCAAATTGTTTTCACACCTGTTAGTAGCAGTCGAGGTAACGAGGCTCTAATTTCTTTGTAACTTGCATGTGCGCAAGGATTTTAGAGCCTCGTTACCTCGGCTGCTACACGTGGTTTTTGGATTTTTTCACGCCTTCCCACCGGCTCCGGTTCATGACTCAATTGATTTGAAATTCGGGCGAGCCGCCTCGGCGCGAATCACGGTAAAGGCCGTCCAACTTTTCCAGCCCGGCTTCCGCATCGTGGCCGTCGCACAGAATCTCCTGCAAGGCCTTGCCGCCGCTGGTTTGCAATTGCACATAGCCGCTGTAGCGAGGGCGGACAAACGCTTCCTCCTGTGTGGCGCGGGTGGCGCTGAAAAAGCCGCCGCACAATTGGTCTGCGCCGGGATCATCCCAGGCCGCGCGGTTCGATGGTTGTCCGCCGGCATGAAGGTAAATTCCTTTCTGCGTGGTCTCGTCAGCGACGAAACTGGCGTAAGCGAGCGCAGTCTCCACGTGCATGCAATGACTGGAAATGGCGATGCCGGTTCCACCGAGGACGCTGCGCAGTCTCGGGGTTTTTGATCCCAACGACAATAGATTCCCGAAGCACAGGCGGTGGGCGGCGAAACCGGCGCGAGCATAATTGTTATAAGTATAGGCAAAGGCGGTCCACGCGAAATCGTTATGGGTCGACATATGTTCGGCAACTTGAATTGGGTTCCAGCCAAAAATCTCCGGCGGCATTGGCTCGATCAATTCGCTCAGAAGTTCGAGCCCCAGGCGCATGAGGTGGCGTGGGGCGATTTGTTCAGGATCAGCGCATGGGTCCGCGCCAAAGACTTTCAGCGCCATCAAGAAATGGAGGAATAGATCGGCATTAAACGCAGGAATAACCGCCAACTTGCGGCGGGCGAGGGTGGTGGCTTCACGCCAGGTCGTCGGTGGCGCGAGCCCGGCGCGCTCGAGCAAATCGCTGCGCCAGCATGGCGCGGGCGCCGCCGCGTCAATCGGCAAGGCCAGCAAGCGTCCGGCGTAGCAATAGCTTTCGAAAGTTGCGCCGACCGAGTTGGTGGCGCAGTCTCGCAACACAGCCGGAGCGAGCAGCGGCTTCAAATCGTGCACCAGGTTCTTCTCGAAAGCGAATCCAGCCCATGGATGATCTATGACAATCAGGTCAAAACGAGAGGCGAGTTGATCAATGGGCGTGTGGCCGAATTCGTCCAGGCTGCGTTTTTTCCATTGGATGCGCACGCCTGGGTGCATTTCTTGGTACCTTTGGGCCGTGGCGACCAGCGGTGGAAAGGCGCGGCTATGGTTCCAGGCAATTCCCGAAAGCAGGATGGGGTGGCTCATGCGTGTAAGGTCGCAGAAGGGGAGCAATAATCGTAGCAGCCGAGGTAACGAGGCTCTAATCCTTTTTTAACCCGCTGATCACCGCTGATCCGCAAGAATGTTAGAGCCTCGTTACCTCGGCTGCTGCGTCGCTGGCTTTGCTCATGCACCGCGAGCGACGGCTGTCTTCGGCAGGCCGATCTTTGCGGTCTGAGCTTTTTTTATTTCACGGATTTTTTCCGTCCGATTGGTTTGGGCTGATTCGCAGGCCGCTTCGATAATTTCCATCGCAGCCAGACCCAAGTCGCCCGGTGAGCCGTTCGGATTTTTGCCAAGGATCACGTCCACAAAATTCAGCGCGGGCGCCTGGCTCGGATAAACGGCATCTTGCGCGAGCGGCGGAAAAGCAGTGCGGTGCCCGGCAGAATCAATAAGGGTCATCGTCCCGCGCCAGAGTTCCAATTGCAGAATGGCTTTTGCGCCAAAAATGCGGATTTCGTAATTACGCTCGCTGAGCGGCGTGGCGGCGGTGCTGGCCAGGGAAATGAGGGCTCCGTTTTCGAGAGTAATGGTCAGCGCGTTGTAGATATCGTTGGGGGAGCCGTCGCGGTCGAAGCGCGCAAAGACTTCCGCAGCGCGCAAACCTGTGAGGAAGGCCAGATACGCCGCGGCGTGTGAGACCTGGCAATAAATTTGGCCGCCACCGGCGATCGACGGGTCGCTGTAGGAACCCGGGCAAGGCTCGACATAAACGTTATCCATGCCGTGGGTGGGAGTGGTGTTGACGCCGCGCAACAACTGGTCAATCGGATTGGTCATGAGCACCGAAATCATTTTGATTTCGCCCAGGGCGCCGGACTGAATCAGCCGCTTTGCTTCAATGCCGTGAGCGGTGAAATGCCAGGGACAGCTAATGAGCAACTGCAAGTTCTTCTGTGCCGCCAATTCGACCAACTCTTGCGCCTCGGCGACGGTGAACGTCATCGGCTTTTCGACCAGGACGTGGAAACCGCGCTCGAGCGCGGCCTTGGCCTGCGCATGATGCACGTTGGGCGTCGTGCTGACGATGACGCCGTCAAGGTCCGGGATGGCCAGCAGGTCCTCCAGCGCCGTGCAGGCGTGTTTTGCGCCGAAATCGCGCGCAATTGCATCCGCCTTCGCCTGTTCGCGGCTTTGGACCGCCACCAGCTCGGCGCCCGGATGTGATTTAATGGCCGGGATGTGGGCTGTGGTCGCCCACCACCCCGCCCCGATAACACCAATACGCGCTTTTTTCATGCTCTAAGAGAAAGATTAAGATTAAGACCGGCAATGTGTCCCATACGCCACCAACAACTCACGCCTCAATTCCACGCCGAAGCCCGGCTTGCCCGGGTCCAACGATATCTTGCCGTTCACCGGCAGCGGTTCGCCCTCGAGGATGCTGAAAATGGGCTGGATTTCGGTGCCTTCGCCGACGGACAGGTACTCGGCGTAAGGCGA